>NZ_PNDF01000093.1:0-20109 GCF_005887195.1 Pseudoalteromonas sp. S1650
GTTGTTTATCTTACCCGATAGGCTACCAGACAGGCATTATCCAAGGGTGGTAAGAAGGAAACCTAATAAATATCCCTATAAAAGAAAATGCCAGTCAGCTCTTAACTGACTGGCATTAAGCCGAAGAGCTAACCTTTTTATATTCGTATCATTTAATTTTATGACTGCTGATTTTTGAACTGCGCTTTGGCCTGCTCAACTTCATCATCACTGATACCTACTGATTCAGCTGCTTCTTTAATAAGGTGTGGCTGCGTCATCACTAATGCCATCAACTGTTGAAGCTTTTCTGGTGGAATACCTAACTGTTGAACCAGACCCATTGCCATCATTGGGTTTTCCATAAACGCTTGAAACAGCTCACGCACTTTCTCGTCACTTACATTGTGCTCTTTGAGCATTGCAATAATAGGGTTCATATTAACCTTTACTTTTAACTACTAATAAAACCAATAATATGGGCAAATTGATGTTATTCAACTAACATCACCACTTTTCCCGAGTTTTCGTTGTTATCTAAAATACGGTGAGCCTCATTCGCTTCTTGCCAATTTAAGGTTTTATAGATATTGCAATCGAACAGCCCGTTGGCCAAGTCATCATAAAAACGCGAAATAAACTGCTCTTTTAAATCACGTTTAAATTCAATTGAACGGTTACGCAAGGTTGATGCATGAAAGGAAATACGTTTGCTAAGCAGCCTTGCAAAGTCAACCTCAGCAAAGCGCGCATCTAAAAAGGCTAACATTACAATTTGGCAATCCATTGCTGCAACGGCAGCATTTTTATTTAAATAGCGTCCTGAGACAGGATCAACAATGGTATTGGCCTGTAAATTATTGGCTTTGAAGTACTCTACAAAATCAGTGGTTTTATAATTAATAGTGTGGTCTGCGCCAAGCTGTTTGGCATGTTCGCACTTTTCATCGCTACCTGCAGTTATCACTACTTGAGCGCCTGCGCGTTTTGCCATTTGAACTGCCGCCCCTCCGACACCACTAGCTCCCGCATGGATCAGTGCCGTTTGCCCCGCTTTGAGCTGACCAAATTGAAATAAGGCAGAAAAAGCCGTTAAATAAACTTCACTGATAGCAGCGCCCTCTGCTATTGTCATTTCATCTGGTAAAGGCATCACTTGTGCAGCATCAACGGCAACATACTCGCTGTAAGCACCGCCCGCACACAAAGCAAAAACACGTTTATTAAGCCAGTCACCGGATACTGCACTACCTTTCTCAACAATAGTACCGGCGCATTCTAACCCTAGAATTTCGCTGTCACCTTTTGGGGCCGAGTATTTACCTTGTCGCTGTAAACAATCTGCGCGATTAACGCCGATTGCTGCAACAGCAATAAGAACTTCGTTATCTTTTAGGGTTGGTTTATCTGTTTGCGCAAAATGTAACTGTGAGTCTTCGTGCTTAATATAACGCATATCACCTTCTATTTAATTCGTTGCCAGATCTCAGCTTCGACTAACTTACCATTTTCATACAAGGTGTGGTGCCACAAGTCACCTTCTATTTTGTAATCAAATGCCATGGTCTTACCAAGTAGTGAAGGTACATTACCATAGGAGAAAGTTTCGATAAATTGCTGGTCTTGCAAAACATATTTGCCGCCACCAGCATAATGAAAGTTGCCTTGCTTTTGGGTGATATAGCTAAAATGACTGGGTGTAATCAGTTTAACTGAGGTTATTTCTGGCGCTTTTGCCGTCACATAGCCGTCATTGGTTGCATATTTGCCTTCAACAAATTGCCAGCTACCTAATAACGGATTGGCGCTTACCATAGACGAAATAAATAAACTCGATAATAACAGTGTGTTTTTAATAGTGCGTTCCTTAGCAATTTTTCAATAGCATACGCTAACACTATATTCCTATTAAACAGTTATAGGTTGAGATTTTTTCATTTGAGCTCTCATCGAAGAAAAGCGCCAAGACTGCTTATAAGGATAAACATCAAGCAATTGCCCATCGTTTATCGCAGTTTGTAATTGCTGCCACATTGTGGCGGTGAAAATATCTTGATGCGCAGCATTGAAGTGATCAAACGCTCGCTTATTAGCGCTAAAAAATACTTTAAACTGGCTCGGAAATACGTCGTTTTCTGCGATATCAAAGTAGCTTTCGCTACTGAGTTCATCTAATGAGTCATCGGTTTTGGGCAGTTCTCTAAATTGACACTCTGTCATCGGGCAAATCTCATCGTAGTCATAAAACACCACTCTTCCCCAACGGGTTACACCAAAGTTTTTCATCAGCATATCACCGGGGAAAATATTAGCCCCCGCAAGCTCTTTTATTGCTTTACCGTAATCAACCATTACTTGCTGAAGTTTTCGCTCATCACAGTCGTTGATATACAAATTAAGCGGCGTCATTTTGCGCTCTACATAAACATGGCGCAAAATAAGTGCATTACCCGAAATCACAAGGCTGTCACCAATTTGCTGCTGCATTGTTTGTATAAGCTCATCACTAAATCGGCTTAAATCAAACGCTAAATAACGAAATTCGTGGGTATCAACTAGCCGGCCTACTCGGTCGGCTTGTTTAACAAAGTCGTACTTGGCCATTACTTGTTGTTTGGTGGCTGTTTTTGGTGCACTAAATTTATCTTTTATTACCTTGTACACATAATCTGAGCCTGGGGTGGTAAATACCAACATCACCATGCCCGGCGTACCCGGCGCAAGTGTGTACTTATCGTCAACGGGGCTATTACGGGTGGTATCAACTTTATAACGATAAAACTCGGTTTTTGCGTGTTTGATAAAGCCTATAGCATTAAACAGCTCAAACCGTTGCTTATGAGGCATTAAAACACTGAGGTAATCAACATATCGGGCGGGTTGGTCAGTGTCGACCATAAAATAAGTACGCGCAAAGCCAAACAACAAGCTGAGTTGATCAGCTCCCATCATCACAGCATCAATGTGAAGACCTTTTTCACTGTTTAATAGCGCAATCGCAAATGGCATGTTATCGCCATTTTTAGCAATACAACGACCTATGATGTAGCACGCTTTATTTCTAAAAAACAATGAATTAGCGTATTCAATATAGCCATCGTTGAGAGCAAGCAGCTCATAAACTTGTGGGCATTGTTGTTTCGCTCCAGCAATCAAGGTACGCTGTAACATGGCAACATCATCAGTAAAATCAGCGTATTGTGAGCGAAACACATGGCGTTTAATCAAGCTACTAATCGCACTTTCAAAGCCATTTTGCAGGGAAATGCGGCTAACCAATGAATCAAAGGGTCTTGGCCCCAGTTGATATCGTGCTTTTAGTACAAACAAGTGTACATTGCGGATTTTTCGTGAGTCCCAAATTGCACCAAAGGTTGAGTTAAAAAAGGTATGAGCAATGGGCTGGTTTTCATGGCTTTGCACCATTTCTGCGTATATTTGTTTGGCTAATAACCAAAGCGCTGGGTCGTCTACTTCGCTATAAGCAATAATTTTTACCGCTTGGCTTACCTTTTTTACTTGCCCTTCGTAAACTTGCAATCGCGATTTCATAGCCCCTTGAACTTGATGCCACTGGCGCTGTTCAAAACGACTTTGTGCACCGAGAGTTATATTTAAAAACTCTGCAAACATAGCCTCAAAGCCAGCATACACCGCACGGGCAAGCTTAGTCGCTACGACCTGATTTAACTGTTCGCTGTGTGATTTAACAGCCAAATGTGAACTTTGCTGTGGCATTATTTTTATCGCTTATGCTGATTATTTTAGTCGCCTTGTTTACACACAATAGCAAGCGCGCTTTAATTTAGGTAATTAATAAAGATAATAAATAAGATTGATCAAATGAATATTAGGCACGTCGACCTCAACCTATTGGTGTATTTAAATGTCCTCATTGATGAACAAAGTGTGTCTAAAGCCGCCAATAAACTGGCTTTGACTCAACCTGCAATGAGTAACGCCCTTAAGCGTTTGCGAGATTTGTTTGATGATCCATTGTTAGTGAGAGCCGCTGGCACAATGACGCCAACGGCAAAAGCGCTCAGCCTTAAACCAGAGATAGAATCACTGTTAAAAATGGCTGAGGAAATTACTCAGCCAAGTGAGGTATTCGACCCGAGCAAAGCTAATATTACGTTTCGGATCATGGCAAACGACTACCTTGAATCAACCCTTATTGCGCCGTTTATCACTCAGCAGCTTGCAAAAAATCCGGGGCTTAACTTTGATATTTTGAGCCCAAGCGATGTTAACCTTCAAGATATGGAAAAAGGCACCATCGACCTTGCCATTAATCGCTTTAACGGCCTGCCCCGCTCATTCCACCAAGCCAGTGTGTGGCGAGACAATTACTGCTGCTTAACACACCCAGACAACCCTTACTTACAACGGCAAAACCTTGAAGGCTACCTTGCTCAAGAACACATTTGGGTGAATCGGGCTGGTTGGGGCGTAGAAGCGGCAGTAACAAATAAATCAGGCAGCCAAAAACTCGGCTGGGTCGATGAGGCATTATGGCAATTAGAACAAACCCGCAATATTCGCGTATTCACCCGCCATTACATGGTTGCGAGCCTCCTTTGCCAATCACCTCAACTCATAGCCACATTGCCCCGCCGCCAAGCCATGTTACTAGCAAAACACACTGATTTGGTAATAAGTCCAGTGCCATTTCAAATAGTTCCTATTGAAGTAAAAATGTTATGGAGCCCTTTGCTACATCACGCAAACCCGCATCAGTGGCTGCGTAGAGAGCTACTTGCCTTTGCCAGTACTGTGGCTGATCGCTAAAAACAGCATAATATTGATAAAATCAATATCAGTTATTGAAAACAACAATTTCATTAATAATGAGTGAAGGGCTAGAGTGATGTTAAGCACATAAACAAAGAGAAAATGATTATGGAAACTTCAGCGCAATTCACTCAACAGGACGGCCTTTACATCAATGGTCAATTACACTCATTCATCGAGCAGCAGCTTTGTAAAAAAAGCGATTTAGCTTGCGAAGAAATTTACCAAACACTGGCAACCATGGTTGATGAGTTTGGTTGCCAATGTCGTAAAACCAAACATCAAGATGATGATGTTCTGCAAGCAGACACACTGTTAAAAGCATATAGCACAGTACGCACTCATCCGCATTGTCATGTTGATGCACAAACAACAACTGCTGTGCTCGATGAATACTGCTGCCAAGTACCAGCTATTTTAGTGGTTGCGTTAATGGATACATTAACAGGCATGACAAGCAATGAGCCAGGTGCAGAGCACATTTATCAACGTGCAGCACAGTTAACAGGTAAACCATGTGTCTACGCAGTTAAAAGCGCCAATGCCGCTTAATATGGTTCATTATTTGAGTTACTTATTCGCGCGATGATGCTTTTTGCAAAATCACTGCAACTAAGCATCGTCGCATCGGCTACTAAATTGGCCAAATCAAACGTCATTTCATTTGCGCTAAGCGTCTCTTCTAGGGCTTTTTCTATTTTATTCGCCGCTTCGTGCCAGCCCATAAAGCGTAGCATCATGACCGCACTTAAAATACTGCTTGTTGGATTTGCACTGTCTTCCCCGGCGATGCGATTAAATGTACCATGAGTCGGTTCAAAGAAGGCCACTTCATTATTTAAGTTTGCCGCAGGCATAATACCTACCCCACCAACTTGTGCGGTTAGCATATCAGCTAAGTAATCGCCGTTTTGATTGGTTGTTACCACCACATCAAATTGCTCTGGGGTGAGCAGCGCTTGTTGTAGCATGTTATCAGCAATCACTTCTTTAATGATTAAATCATCTTGATTGTCTCGTTTGATCACTAACCAACGACCATTTTCATGCGCTTCAGCGTTAAACTCTTGCTCTGCTAGGGCAAATGCCCAACGTTTAAAGGCGCCATCGGTAAATTTAAGTACATTACCTTTGTGTACCACAGTCAGTGATTCACTGTGCTCTTTAAAGGCAAAATTGAGGGCGTAACGCATTAGTCGCTCTGCTGCCTCTTTCGAGCTATTTTTAATGCCAATGCCGCATTGGTTATCAAAGCGAAGTCGGGTGACACCCATTTCTTGGCATAAGAAATCAAGCATACGTTCGTTGTCAATACTGCCAGCCTGCCACTCAATGCCCGAGTAAACGTCTTCTGAGCTGTCGCGTATTACTGTGATTTGGGTTTTTTCAGGCTCTTTTAATGGCGATGGTAAATGCGGATAACTGCGAATAGGCCGCATGTTAACGAATAAATCCATCTCATGACGAAGAGCCACATTTAATGAGCGAAAACCACCGCCAAGGGGGGTTGTTAGCGGCCCTTTTATGGCAATTTTATACTGTCTAACGGCATGCAGGGTTTCTTGCGGGAACCAGTCGCCGTCGTATAATGCTGCCGCTTTTTCGCCATTGAACACTTCCATCCAATGTATTTGTTTATCACCTTGATAAGCATGACTCACCGCAGCATCGACAATATCTCGCATCACCGGGCTAATATCTTGACCCACACCATCGCCTTCAATATAAGCAATAACCGGGTTATCAGGAATATGCCATTGGCCCTTACTATCAATCGTAATTTGCGCGCCGCTCGAGGGGACTGAAATATGTTGATACTGCATCATGCCTTCTCAGCAAAGAGTTTTAACAATATTAATATCAAGAAATAGCTAATTTGTCTGTGCTTACAAATAAATAGCCGCTATTCAAACAATCAATGGGTTACCTTGGTAAATTCATTTTCCATCGCATTAAATAATGAGCCAATTAACTGGGTATCCAAGGTTACAGTATCCTCTTTTAAGGCCGTATCGACAGCCACTGCTTTTACATACAGCATTTCACACTCAAACATATTAGCTGCACCTTTGAGCATATGCACATTTTTGCTGAACCCTTCTAAATCCATTTTTTTATATTGTTCTAGCATTTCTTTGTACTGTGTCTCTAACCCTTTTATATAATCATTTTTTAATGCCTGAAACTCTTTTTCAGGCAACTTTATATCTGCTAACTCATCGCATTCTAAATAACTGGCAATTTTATGACTAAAGGCATTTCTATCGATTGGTTTTGCAATCAAATCATTAAAGCCCTGCTTCATATAACGCGTCACTTCATGCTTCATAGTATTCGCTGTTAGCGCAATGATAGGCACGCTTACTCCGGTTGCTTGCATCATTTTTAAAGCTTCTTGGCCGTCCATAATCGGCATTTGAATATCGAGCAAAATAAGGTCAAAGCTGTCTTCGAGGGTTGCTTGTACTGCGTCTTTACCATTTTCAACGGTGGTCACTGTCAGCCCCATACGCTCTAATATTCGCGCAATTAAACGTCGGTTGTCTGGGTGGTCTTCGGCAAGTAATACCCTGCCCTTTAGGTTCTCTGGCGCATCAAGCTTACTAAACGGTGAGGTTTCAACAAGTTTAACTTCGCTCATATCATTGAGCCAACGAGTGTTGTCTGTGGTGTACACCGACATAGTGAAAATAAACTCACTGCCAGAGCCGACATTACTTTTAACGCTGATATCCCCATCCAACTTCTGCGCAAGGCTCTTTGAAATATTAAGACCAAGCCCAGTACCACCATATTGCCGAGAAATACTCGAATCAGCTTGATAAAAAGCACTAAATAACAACTGCTGCTCTTTTTCAGTCATACCAATGCCAGTATCTTTTACACTAATTGACAACTTATCGTTGTGACAGCTCACAGTTAAGGTTATACGCCCAACTTGCGTGAACTTAAGGGCATTGGTTGTTAAGTTTAATAAGATTTGCCTTAATCGACTCGGATCGGTAATCAAGTAGTCTGGTAATGGGAACTGATAATCGACACTGAACTTTAAGCCCTTATCGCGAATTTGCTTGCCAATGAGCGACTCTATATTGGCAATCGTGGCAAACAAGTCCGTTTCGACTAAATCAATTTCGAGCTTGTTAGCTTCAATCTTCGACATATCGAGGATATCGTTAATTAATCCAAGAACATGACGACTATTTTGCAAAATAACCCCAATTCCATGGTTGCGCTCATGGGGCTTAATATCCCCGAGCATAATGCCATCTGCATAACCAATGATTGACGTCATTGGGGTGCGAATTTCATGACTGATATTCGCTAAGAAACGGCTTTTAGCCTCATTTGCATCGCGAAGCTCTGAGGCGAGTTCTTCAAGCTCCAACGTTCTTAAATGGACTTTTTCTTCTAGATTTTTGTTGAGCTCTACGTTGTCATCGTGAAGCAGTCTAAACTTATCGGCCACAGCAAACGCAAGCAACATAGCGTCCATAGCGGTGCCTATCAAACCCAATAAATATAAATTAATGGAGGTTGCTGGCAGCAAGCCTAAATTAGTTAAATTACCTACCATATTCGGTAGCATCATGGCTATGTAAGCAAGCACAAAATATCGCGCTGGCTTAAAGCCAATAAGCATACAGCGAATACCTATATATAAGCCTAAACATAAAGCAACGCCCGTCACTAACGTTGACCAATAAAAACCAAAGCTTGGCCATAAAATACAAAACGGTATACCCAAGGTCGCGATCACACCCACCATCAATGATAATTGCGCCAGTTTTGGAAATGTCTCTTTGAGTTTAAGCAAGTTGTTGTAAAACAGAATATTGGTTAATGGCGTGAGCGCAAAGCCAAGCCAATGAAGGTGAGGATTATAGTAACCAAATAGCTGATCCGAAATATGGAAAAAGTGGCTCCAAGCAAACACCCAAGATGCAGTAAATAATGCATAGTAAAGATGTGTCACATCACGGGAAACCAAATAAATTAATAAGTTATATAAGCCAAGCGCAATACCCACCCCAAAGCAGAGCATCATGACCATATTTTCAACGGTTATATTCTGAAAATAATCTTGGTATGGCGTTAATACTAGCTTTGCAGGGGTATAAAAGTAGTCACTTTCAAAATAGGTAATAAGCGTATAGCGCTTGCCTTTCTCAAGAGACAAACGATTACCATAGTGGAATGCAAACTGATTTGGCTCTTTACCACCCGTTACAAAGTGCTGTATGGGGGCTGTTGGATCAGTGATATCGTAAATGCGGCTTTCTATTTTTGAAACCAAGGTGTTATACGGATAAAGCACTAAATCTTCAATATCACTTTGATTTTCAATTTCAACAATTAACCAATAACTACCACCAACCGAGCTTATTCGAGATTGTGGCTTTTTGCTGGCTCGCCAAGTATCAATTTCAGCCACTGATTGCGGGAACATATTATCGTTCGCCGTAAACACATCACCGACATCATGAAGATTTTGATCAGCCACAGCATCGGTGTAGACAAACGTCTCTTGTGCATTAGCCGAGACACTTAATAACAACAAAAACAGCAGAGTACTAAAATACAGCTTAAACCGCATTCACAAAACCCCTGTACCAGTGTGGAGATGGCAACGACTAGAATTGCAGTGAAACATCAAAGCCATAGCGACGCCCTTCCCCTTTAAAGTCTTCAAGCATGCCTAGGAACGAGCTTAAATCGAACTTTAACTGACTGTATTCAGTATCAAATAAATTTTTGCCCCATAAAGTAAATGACCAATTTTCAACATCGTATTTTAGATGCGCATTAACAATGCTAAAACCGTCTTGGCGGGCATATGGGTTCATGTTCTGGTCAAAATAAAACTCAGACTGATAATCGTAAATAATGTTGGCCGATAACGGATACGACGCCAAGCTGGTGTCGTATTTTAACCCCGCTGATACATTCCATTTAGAAGTAAATGGTAGTTGGTTATCGGTAATACTATTACCAAGTGGATCAACGTATTCTTCAAATTCAGCATGAGGGATATAGCCTACTGAAAGTAGCATGGCTAATTGTTTAGTTGCTTGGTAATTAATTTCAGTTTCAAGGCCGTAAATAGTTGAATCAGCCACATTTTCAAGTAATTGCACTGGGGGCATTTGCGGTGTTTCTGACGCTTGGTTCATAAACACTTGTTGGTCGTTATAATCATAATAAAACGCCGCCCAATTCATTCTAAGTTGCTTCCCAGGCCAGAACGACTTTAAGCCAATTTCATGGGCATTTAAGCGCTCTTTGCCATAGTTTGCCAAGATTGCTTGTTCTTCGGATGACAAAAAGCCGCCATTGTAGCCACCACTTTTACTACCATTAGCAAAACGATAATAAAGATTGCTTGTATCTGAATAGCGATAATTAACGGCAAATTGCCCGGTAAAACCGTTATCCGATTGCTCATCGGTAACGCGATAAAATGGTACCACTACCCCATCTAAGTCGTTTACATCAACCACCGCATTTAAGGTGGCGATTGAGTCATACTCAAGTGACTCATAGTCATATCTAAGACCGGCTGTAATCATCCATTTATCTGCGACAGGCACTTCAATTTGGCTAAATACAGCCAAATTTTGCATCTTGATTTCGTTATCGTAGATAAAGGTCGCGGTTAAATTTGTCGGTAAAACACCCCGGAAATCACGCAAAATATCATTTAAATTATCTTGCTCAATTGTCTCATCGGCAAAATAAATACCACTGGTGAGTGTGTAATCAGCAAGTTCGTTTAATAACCTGAATTCTTGGCTGAATAGTTGGGTATCTAACCCTAATACCCCTTCGCACAAACGAGCTGGGGAGCCATCGCAGTTAAAAGCGTGGCTTCTTTCTAAATCGTTAAAGCTCGACAGTGAAGTAAATGTACTTTGCTCGTTTAAATGCCAATTCAGTTCAGCAATAAAACCGTAGCCATCGGATTTATGAGGTGAGTCGTTATTGACGCTCACCGCAAAGAAGTCATCACTGCCATCATTAAAACCAAAGTTATCAAAACAGCGTGTTGAGCCCGCATCTGCTGGTGAACACAGCTCACCCGTTAAAGGGTTTGCGACAATACCAATACTACCAACTGGCTGGGCAATACCATCCCAATCTTCAATATGCGCTTGCAGGTAAAGATCAACCTCATCCCACTCAGACAAAAAAGACACACGGGCATTTTTTTGCTCCATGCCTGCTGTTGGCGAGTCTGCATAAGTGTTTTTTGTTGAGTATTCGTAGTCTTGATAGTTAACCGCAATTCGTAATGCACTGGAACCTGATAGTTGCTGGTTCCACATACCATCAACGCTGGTGGCATTATTGTTGGCAACACCTAATGTCAACGAGCCATAGCTATCAAACTCAGGGCGATTTGAGCGTATAAGTATTGCACCACCGGTAGAATTACGACCAAACAAGGTACCCTGCGGGCCGCGTAAAATATCGAGCTGTTCAATATCGTACAAGTTAACGATTTGATTATTAGCAGACCCCACCGCAACGCCATCAAGATACATAGCAACAGGTGAGGTATTCGCCGTATTGTAATCAAGTAACCCCACCCCACGGATACTCACAGCGGGAGGCGTCCCTTCTGCGGCGTTTTGGGTGATTTTAACATTTGGCGCAAACAAGCCAATTTCAGTTGAATCTTTAAAATGCTGAGCTTTTAAAATTTCGCCATCCACTTGGCTTACCGCTACACTCACATCTTCAATTGCTTGCGGACGCTTTTGTGCATAAACGCTAATAACTTCCATGTCTTTTTCAGTCTCAGCTCCTTGTGCAACAGCGCTTGCCATTACACATGCTGCCAAGCAGGTGCTCGACATCATCATAAATTTAGGATCATTCAGAAAGGGTCGCTTCATTGGCTTTTAGACCTTAAAAGAGGGAAACTTGTTAAATTGTTGTAATTTAGTGGTAAGTATAGACCAAACAATAGATTAAAGTCGCATATAAATCATGAAAATTCATGACTTATACGCATACTTATTTATAACTTTGCTCACCCTAACTTTTTTCGAATGCATGCTCTCCGCTAATTTCGCTTGGCCAACCACATATTGCCCGCGCTGTTTGCATACCGGCCATTACAGCAGCCTCAACACAGCCAGCATTAACACCGGTTTTTATCCAATCGCCAGTGATGCGCAAATTGACAAACTGACTGCCATCAGTAGCTAGGCGGTATTTACTTGTATCAACCACAGATAAGACGTAGCGCTCACTGGGATCAACATTAACGCGCCAGTATTGTTGCTCGAGAGCAGGTAAAATGCTGTGCGGATCACTGTAAAAAACCTGCCAATCAAATTTGTTATCAATATAGGCTTGAGGCCAAAGTGGCCGCATATCTGCACTAAACAAATTATGCATATTTGATTTTACTTCGGCTTTCATTTGCTCTGGGAATTGATAAGCACTGGCAGGTGGATAGTTTTCGCAGCTAAATGCACTGCAAAAATAGGCAATGTTCACGGGCGCATTTTCACTTGGCCAACCTTCTTTATCGAGCAAGTTGCCCATTGCCGCCCAGGTATCAAACGGCTCAACAAAGCCACTTAAAATAGGTCCTTCATGAGCGGCATTGGTTTGCGTAAAGCCAAGTTGTTGGTCGGTTTTATTCAACCATACTTGGCAAGCCTGAGTCGCTACACTTTGTACTTTTGTAGCTTGTTGTGAGAGCGCGTAATCTATAGCTAAAAGTTCAGGGGCCACGTGTTCAAGTGAGGCAACCGATACACCTAAAATAAGTGTGTCAAAATCAATACCATGGCGAAGTGTCACTGTTGGCAATGGGGTACCAAAGTGCTCTTGATACACCTCAGGCCAATTACTCCAAAATGACTCTAAATTGATTTGATATTCTTGTAATAAGTGCGCTTGTTCAGAGCTGATTTGCTCATACAGAGGCTCACTTGGCCAGCATGGCAGCTGTTTTACATCAATGAGCGGGTCATAATCTTGGCCAACTAAACTCACCTGTTGACAAAGCTCAATTTCACTTACCAGCTGTTCACCTTGGTCAGTTTGCCCTGCAGCTAAGTTAGTTAACTGATGGAAAAACTTAAACTTAACGCCGCGCTGCTTTAAAAGTTCATAAATTGGCCCAAAAATGACATCGCCCATCCCAGCTTGCATTTTCCACATCACGCCGCCTTTATAACAAAGACCTATACGTAACATGGCAAGGGCGGCAACGCCTGCTTCAACATTGGGTTTATTAAAGTCACCTTTAGGGTATGCGAACACCAAATCATAAAAGCCACGCACTGGCGCTGAATCGACACTGTAAGTTTTGTTAGCACCATTTTTTTCGAGCCACTGACGAAAATCGTAGCAATTAATGACACCAAAACCGTCGCGATATACTTTGTCTTTGATCAGTCCAGTAAGCATTGCAATCGCAAGATCAGCACAAATATAAAGTCTGCGCAGCTCTGGGTTATCATTCAGTAAATCAATAACTTGGTCTTTAAACCAACGTTTTAACTTTCTGACGATGTACCAAATCACCAATCGATCGGCCTGTTTATCTGTATGGGTGGCCTGCTTTTCGGTGAACTGCAGCAAATGAGTTATCAATGTTCGTGGGTTCGAGGCAATTTCAGTTGCGCCTGCTTCAATATCATCGATGAATTTCTTTGCGCCATTTAAATGGGTATCAATGTCTGCTTTGATTTCTTGATAC
Organism: Pseudoalteromonas sp. S1650; assembly: GCF_005887195.1. Lineage (NCBI taxonomy): Bacteria > Pseudomonadati > Pseudomonadota > Gammaproteobacteria > Alteromonadales > Pseudoalteromonadaceae > Pseudoalteromonas > Pseudoalteromonas sp. S1650. Next base: position 13,496 of record NZ_PNDF01000093.1, read on the forward strand.
ATGTGTTTGAGTAACGATTGATCCCGTGACTTTTTAGTCACTAAAGTGGTTTTAGCGTCTTGCTGCTGACAAACATGCACAATACCTTCGGTCCATTTTTTTAGCCATGCTAATGTCATGGTGACAAAGTCCCACACTGTTATATCTAGGCTGCCATCAGCGGGGTTCCCTTCAACGGTAGGAAAATCTATCGGCCAAGTTTGCCATTCGTTATCAATAAACTCTTGTAAAGCAATAAAACTGTGTGGTTTAAATGCCTGCTGCCAAGTAGCCAATGAACAACTAGCAGGTCGATTGAGTGCGTTATACACCCCTTCTAAGGTGCGAAAGCTATTTACGTAGGCACCAAACCAAACATGTAAACCATGCTCTTCGATTCGCTGTCCAAAATGGGCGTTTCGGCCACTCGCCCCTTTACCACCTAGGCGCCACCCCTGTTGATAAATGGTAATCTCGCGTTGGCTTTGCCAATTAGCTTGCTCGGTTAAATACACTGCCGCGGTCATCGCTGCAACACCGCCACCGACAATGGTAATTTTTTCTTTTTCCATGGTTACCCCTGTACCGGTAACAGTTGTGTTGCGCCAAGCTGGTCAAAGTCCATATTGACGTAAAAGGGTAAATGAACCGCTTGTTTGCCAAGTGCAATGCCAAACATGTCATTCAGAGGAAAGCTCGCAAGGGCTTTTACATCCAAACTAAAATCATTGTGTAAAAGTTTTAATTGGTGAATTTTTTTGATTAACGATGGTGAGTGAACCACGCTTTGATAAACGGCTTTATTTCCTTGACCATCGGGAAATTGTTTAAACAAAATCTGATCCATCTGCGGATGAATAAACCCGTCTAATAATTGTTTAAGAAGTGATAAATCAATGCCTTGAATTTGCGCATCAAATAAATCTGTCACGTGTTTAGAAAAATGCGATAAGTTATCGAGTAGGTTTTCCTTGGTGCTTGCCTGCGTTTGCTCAATGGTTAATAGCTCATGCATCGCTAATTTAGAGTCTGGGTTAAACACATCAAAACATTCTAAAGAAATGCTAAAGGCGCCCGCATCACTCACAGTCGCAGGCATTTGATATTCACAGAGGTATTTATTATAACCCCAGGCTTCTCGGCCATTAATTAAAGCATAAATGTTATTGACGCTAATAAATGCCGGATACCAATATAAATGACTAATGTCACCACCTTGCATTTTTGCGACTGGGAGCCAAATAATAATATCGGTTTCTTGCATCCAGCCATGATCTGAAAAAGGTGGCGTTAACGAAGAGATTTTTTCGATATCAGTGAAGGTAAGTAAACACGTGCTCCCTAACACATTAAACGAGGTTGATTCGGTTGCTAGTAAATTTAAAGTTGCATCAACATACTGCTGCATTTTTTGCTCACACCCTGCAACAAAAAATCCGTACATTTGCGCATTGATCATTCGACAAGGTGGTTTAGCAACCGGGTTAGATAAGAAATGGCTGTAATTTTCTTGGTCCGTCATAGTTATTACTTATATTATTGTTTAGTAATGACTATAGACTAGTTTTTAATGGTTGGTGGTAACTTCTAGATGACAACTTTCTTTTAACAGTTGTTCTGTAAATTGCTGATAGCCAAACTGATTAAAATTTTCAGATAACGGATTCATAAAACCATGACCAAAGTCGGCTATTTCACAGCTCACCTTTGCTTTGCTTTTTAATGAAGCAACCACAGGCTTAATATCAAAATGCTCTTCACTGTGAGGAAAAATAAATCGACAAGGGACGTTAGCCTCAAGCTCAAGATGATATCTGGCTTGGGATGGATAAAAGGCAATAATTTTTTTAATGAATGAATTTTTTAACTCTGCTTGAGCTCGCCAAACGGCAGCAGCGCCTGCACTAAATGCAATAATCGTGGTTGGCTGACGAATAGCAGCCATTTTTAAATGTACTTTTTCAAAATAACTATCATGGCCGCATTGTGTTAAGAAATGCTGGTATTGAAACTGCTCATTTATAGGGAGCTGAATTTCTCCTTGGTAAGGGTCGCAAAGACTCACCTTACCGCGAAGCTGCTGGGCAAGCAGCGATAAATGCGCTGTTTTACCAAATATATCTGACACCAAAAGGTAATTCATATGCATACTTCTTATTGTTATTTTGTGCCTAATCACAATACGCCCGTTTCTATAAAACATCCAGAAATTATTTTTGATGTTTAAAAAATAAACCTTGCGCTTAGTTAATTCTTACAGTACTCTACTTGTCTGGTTTTTAGAAACCACGCGGTTAACCCCTTACCTTGATCCAGTAATTCCCGCATATTCGTATAAATACTTGCAACTCGTTTGCTAAATGACATTTTGATGAATTTTCAAATCATCACCAAACTGTCACAAACTTAGTCAACACTGTTAGCAAGACAACAAATGTCGGTCTGTATTTTTTAAATGCCTATTAAAGCTCTACAGACACAGACAAAAGAAAGAGTGAGTTTTATTATGTCATATAAATACAACGGATCTTTGATCCAGATCGCACACCCAGTGCAATCAATCTCGGTAAATAAACAGCGTGTAATTTTTAGTGACACGCAGGGCTTAAAAAACGCCATCTTCCAAAAGGCCAGTGATGCACGCCAATTTGTGAAGTGGCTAAAAGCCAACTAAACCCTACCGATAAACGCCAGCCAATACGCTGGCGTTTTAGTTTTTCATCACCAGCCTGCATATAGCTAAATTCCTGCTACACTTATATTTTAAGCCCACAAATAGGTAGTAAAAATGCGTTTTACGTGCTCTATTTTACTATTACTTTTCTGCCTGCCAGTTGCTGCAACCAAGCAACCGAAGTCAATCGAATGGATCATGGTTGATTTTGCTCCCTACTACATCATGAATGACAAATATGAAGGAACTGGTCGTGACGAAAGTGTGATCAAATTACTAGAGCAATTTCTGCCAGAGGTTTCATTTAAACGCACTTTATTGCCGGCTAGTCGTGCCGTGCATGAACTATCAAACCCACACAACAATTACTGTATGCTGTCGTTATATCAAAGCGAGCACCGTAAGCAGCATATTCAGTTTACAGAGCACACTTCAACAGTGGGTTTATCACCCTCCATTGCCATACGTAAAGAGTTAGCCACAAAACTTAAGTTAGACGTGACAAAACCCGTGTCTTTAAAGTCGTTATTAAACGAAAAACACTTGGCATTAGGGGTATCAATGAGCCGCTCGTTTGGCACCGATATAGATAGCGTGATTAACGAAAGCCATGACGCTAACATTATCTCACGCCCCGGCAGAGATACACTCGCAAGCTTAACTTATATGCTGCATAAGAAGCGCATTGATATATTACTTGGCTACCCTAGCGAACATTACTATTTGGCGCACTCAATGGGCTTTAAAGATGAATTGACCCAACTGACACTCGCCGAAGCACCGGCATTAAGCGTTGGTTATATAGGTTGTACAAATAACAAACAAGGCAAAGAAACGGTAAAACTACTAGATGAAACCCTTGAAAAAATAGCTCATACAAACGCTTTTCATGATGTTTTAGTTCGCTGGCTACCTGATAATTTACAGCCCATTTTAGAAAAAAGGTTAAAAGATAGAAACGAAAGTGCCGCTCATTGAGCGGCACTTTTAATTTCCTAATCCACATAGTTATGCGAATTGGCAGTCGTATTAATGGTGCTTACTTGCGCACACCTTCAATGAATAAACCGATATCAACATGCGTAGAAGCAGGGCCTAGATTGTAGTCGATACCATAGTCAGCTAGTTTAAGGCTTGTTTCACCTTCAAAACCAACACGGTATCCACCCCATGGATCTTTACCTTCACCAATTTTATCAATTTCAAAAGTAATGGTTTTAGTCACACCATTTAAGGTAAATTCACCTGTTACATCTGCTTCATCACCGTCTTCATCAAACTTGATTGAGGTACTTTTAAATGTTGCCGTTGGGTATTTACCAACATTTAAAAAGTCTTTACCGCGTAAGTGCTTGTCACGCTCAGCATGGTTTGAGTCGATGCTTTTAGTATCAATCGTTACATTGATTTTAGATGCATTAGGCGCTTTATCGTCATAGCTAAAATCACCTGAAAAAGTATTAAAGCGACCATGTAACCAGCTGTAACCTAAGTGCTTAATTTTAAAAGTTACAAATGCGTGTGCACCGTCTGTATCAATAACGTAGTCAGCTGCATTTGCGTTTGCTGTTGAGAAAAGTGCAGCACTTAGTGCTGTGCCTAATAGTAATTTTTTCATGTTAATCATCCTTCAATGGTTTGATCATTCTAATTAAGGTTTTATCTTTATCGATAAAATGATGTTTTAGTGCCCCTAAAGCATGTAAAACAACCACAGCTATTAGCCCATACGCGGCATAAAAGTGAATTTTACCTGCAATATCTTCTTGGTTCGCCACCGACTCTGGTAATGCCGGTACAGCAAATAAATTAAATACTTCAATTGCACGGCCATCAGCCGTAGAAATTAAATAGCCTGATGTCACAATGACGACTAAAGCTAAATAAATTAGTTTATGGGCTGAGTGTGCAACTCGATTCATTGCTTTTGAACTGCCTGCAACAGGCTCAGGTTGGGTGCCTAACAAGCGCCAACCAAATCGAAACAGCAATAATGCCGCTAAGGTAATACCAACGCTTTTATGCAAGTCCAAAGAGCCTTTGTACCAAGCGTCGTAATAGGTTAGCTCAACCATATACACGCCTAAGCCAAACAAACCAAACACCCCAAGTGCCATTAACCAGTGCACTAAGATGGCCACCCAGCCATAACTTGACTTTGAATTCTTTAACATACTCATTTCCCATGAGAATCGTGAAACTAGGTACAGCTTAGCTTAGGATTGATGTAATGAAAATAGCGTAAAACGAACAGCTTCTGTGCGTATATGCACACCCAGGCAAAGGAGAAAGGTGAAAGTAGCAAGGGGAAAGTGGCAAGGAAAAAGACAGAAGGTGCTAGGTGCTAGGTGCTAGTACTTCATCACACAAGTTCTGACTAGTTGAGGGCACCATAAGCACTCTGAAGTTTTTCACGAGCTAATTCAACATTAAACATCCAGTTTATACTTGTTCTTTCTTTATTCCGGCTCCATTCCCAGGCCGCGAGTTCTGTCTTTAGTTCTTCCATACTTGCTATACGTCTATCTAAACATTGCTTATTCATATTGCCAATCTCTATCTCGACCATATTCAACCAACTTGCGTGTTTTGGTGTGTAATGTAATTCTAGTTTATTTAAAATCCGCCGTGCTTCCTGTGGAGAAAATGCTTTATACAACGCTCCTTCTGTATGAGTTGATAAGTTATCTAACACAACTTTTATTTTGTTCGCATGTGGATAATGAAGATCAACTAAATCCCTCATACAATTAGCAAAGTCAATTTTCGTCTTTCTTTCTGTTGCTTTAACATGCCGCCACCCTCGATGGCGATCGAAGAATACAAATAAGTTGGCCACACCTACACGTTTATATTCATAATCTAACCGCTTAGTCTGCCCCGGCTTCATTGGTTGTGCCGGTCGAGTATCATCTACAAGTTGTTTCATCGCCTCATCAAAGTTAATTATAGGGTTTAACTCGTCTGCTAGCTCAGCATACAACTCGAGCACATGTTCCATCCGCGCGATATATTCAGCATCCATTGTCGCCACACACCACATCTTTTTTTGCCATGGTTTTAGTGCATTCTCTTTAAGGCGCCTCCGTATTGTTTCATACGAGATACTATCTAAATCGGTTAACGTAACTAATCGCTCTCCAAGTAAAGATAATGTCCATCTAGCGTGACCTGTTGGTGGCTTAGTGCAAGCTGTGGCGATTAACGTTGCTTCATCTTTCGCAGAGGTTTTTCTCATAGCACCACTTCGTGCACCTTCATTCATAGCTGCCGCTAGATTCTCTTCAACGAACTGGCGTTTGACTCGAAATACGGTTGAAGAACTCACCTGAACAGCTTCACATATTTGCTCTGTTGTATATCTACAACAGTCAGCTTTTAACAAAATAGCAGCCCGCTTGTACTTTCGAACATTGACCATGCCTTTTTTGCAATAGTCTACTAATTCTTGTTTTTCTTCTTCTGATAATTCAACAATATACTTTCGGTTCATAACAATATTAAGTAAGTTTATATGAGTTAAAGGATCGTTGATTAGGGTAAAAGTTCATTATGAATAAAGAAGAGTCGCCACGGTTTACAGCAAAGCAAGGTCAGTATTTAGCATTTATTTATTACTACACAAAAGTGAATGGGATTGCGCCTGCTGAAAGTGATTTTGAGCGCTACTTTGGAACCGCATCTTCAAGTGTTCATTCAATGATTTCAGTTCTTAAGAAGAAGAAATTTATAACATCAGTTACTGGAAAAAGCAGGAGTATTGAATTATTGATTGGAAAAGATCAGTTACCTGAATTTAAGTAAGGGCAACTGATCAAAATATATGTGAAAGGGTACTAGGTGCTAGGTGCTAGGTGCTAGGTGCTAGGTGCTAGGTGCTAGGTGCTAGCAATAATATGAATACTCGTTGATAAAAACAATTAATGCTGTACGTAATAAATATTGAGAAGTACGCACAACC
>NZ_PNDF01000094.1:0-26742 GCF_005887195.1 Pseudoalteromonas sp. S1650
TCTCGTATCTCGTATCTCGTTAATTTCTTCCTATCTTGCTAATATTCTTCATTATTCCTATTTATTCAGCTTCTTATATCTGCATGAATAGCAAAGAATGGCGGCTCCACAACAAAAAGGAAATGCGTTATGAGTACATTCGGAACACAACTAAAACACTATCGCAGTGAGCTAAAACTAAGCCAACCAGAATTTGCTGAGCAAGTTGGAATAGAGCAAAGCTACCTTTCAAAACTTGAGAACGATAAATCAGTGCCTTCAAACGACACATTTCGTTCAATATTAACGGCGCTCAATCTAACAATTTGCGACTTTATGGAGCCATTAAAACATTCTGTAGATAAAGCGAGATTGATTAATGTGCCTGACATTGAAGCTTGGTATAAGCAACAAAGTAATAAGCAATTCATTAAACAGCGCTCATTAATCTATATTGCGATACTGTTAAGTGCGCTAGGTTGTGCCATGTTTTATTTAGGGCATCAAGAAAAGCTATTCAATACAAAGTTCTATGAGTACAAATCATATGGTGTAGTGAAAGATAATGAACCAGATGGCATTTTTCATGATTGGCGAACGCTACTTGTAGAACAAAGCCGCGAGAAAATAGATGCTAAACGTCGAGAAATGATTAGCAGGCATGATTTTAAATTTATTATTTCAGCGGACTATAAAGGTATTTCGTTTGTAGAATCTGGCGAGCAAGGCAGGCGCTTATATAGCCTTACTTCAAAAACACCTATTATCAAGCCCCATAAAGGCCATGTGTGGCTTGAGTTTATAGGTATCTTATTGCTTGTAGTTGGTGCAGGTCTCATAACATTTGAGAGTAAACTGACAAGAGTGCATTAATGAGTTGTAGAACCTGACGCGTGTTAGCTGGCGTCAGGATCACGAGGAATTAAATGTGCAAATTGCTGCTGGTGGATTTGTTCATATAGGGTAGCTGCATAGCTTTGCGCATCATGTAATCTACGCGTACTGATGTGTTTTCTAAGATCATCAAGTGCAGCCGTTGCAGGTTCATAACCTTGGCTACTTGCCAGACTTAACCACACCGCGCCATGAAAAACACTGTGCGGTACACCTTGCCCTTTGATGAAAAACAGCCCCATATAAAATTGCGCCCTATGGTTACCTGCCATAGCTGCTAAGCGCATCCATTTGGCAGCAAGGGGAGGCTGTTCATTTTTTAAATAATACAAAGCTTTGTTTAGTACGTTTTCAACAGATTGAGTACTTTTATTTTGCGCCGACCCTTTATCGGGTTGGGTAATAAAGGCAAGTACATTATCAAGCTGTTGCTCTAAATCTAAGCCTACTGGCGAATTATCAGACATAGTTTAGTTATTTTCTTGAAATAAAAGACCTTATTAGTTTAGAACATTGCAAGGTAAAATGTCCTCTTATTGAGATAAAATATGATAAAATTAGCCAATTAATCTCAACTTAAAGTTCAACATGTTCGAAAGACTTTTCAAAATCACTGAAAACAACACCTCTGTGCGCCGCGAGACTATTGCTGGCATCACTACATTCATTACCATGGTTTACATTGTATTTGTTAACCCTGCCATGCTAGCAGAAGCGGGAATGGACCAAGGTGCGGCATTCGTAGCAACCTGTATTGCTGCTGCAATTGGCTGTTTTATCATGGGTTTATGGGCAAACTACCCATTAGCACTGGCTCCGGGTATGGGCTTGAACGCCTTCTTCACTTATGGTGTTGTTTTGGGCATGGGCTACACTTGGCAAGCTGCATTAGGTGCAGTTTTTATGTCTGGTTGTATCTTTTTATTCTTAAGCCTATTTAAGGTGAGAGAGTGGATCATAGACGCTATTCCTCTGGTACTAAAGCGTGCCATTGCCACAGGTATCGGTGCTTTCTTAGCGCTTATTGCATTGAAAAACGCCGGTATTATCGTAGCAAGCCCTGCAACCTTAGTGCAGTTAGGCGATATCACAGCCCCAGGCCCACTACTTGCGATTTTTAGCTTCTTTGTTATTGCAGCACTGTTATACCGCGATATGAAAAGCGGCGTACTTATCAGTATTTTATTAGTAACCGCAATTGCGCTTGGTTTAGACCTTGTGGAGTATCAAGGGATTATTTCAATGCCGCCTTCAATTGCACCAACCTTTATGCAATTGGATTTTGCTGCAGCGTTCGAAATCTCAATGCTAACAGTGGTTTTTGCGTTCTTATTTGTTGATTTGTTTGATACTTCAGGCACTTTAGTTGCTGTAACGCAAAAAGCAGGTATTGCTGATGAACAAGGTAAAATGCCTCGTTTAGGTCGCGCATTAAGCGCTGACAGCACAGCTACCATTGCAGGCTCAATGCTTGGTACGTCAACAACAACGTCTTACATTGAATCAGTAGCAGGCGTATCTGTGGGCGGCCGTACAGGTCTAACTGCTGTGGTTGTAGGTATTTGTTTCTTGTTAATGATGTTCTTTGCGCCACTTGCTGGCATGATCCCAGCTTATGCAACGGCAGGTGCAATTTTATATGTTGCTGTGTTAATGATGCAGAATTTAAAGCTAGTAAATTGGGATGATATGACAGATGCCATTCCAGTGAGCGTTGTATTATTAATGACGCCGTTAACTTTCTCGATTGCGCACGGTATCGCCCTTGGTTTTATCTCGTATACTGCAGTGAAGTTGGTATGTGGTAAAAAAGATGAAATCAGTATTAGTGTGTGGGTATTAACAGCGCTGTTTATTGTTAAGTTTGCGTTTTTATCTTAACTTGCACAAAGCAAAGAAAAAGTGGTTTACCACTTTTTCTTTGGTGCGAATAACACGTCTAAATCGTCCTGCTCTTGTTCTGCTTTCTTCTTTAGTGACGTTGCATTTGATGCTTTCAACTCAGAGCTAATCGTTTCTAAATAGCCTTCAACTTCTTGTCTTTTCGAGTTTACATATTCATCGCTATAGCTAACTGAGGTCAGTGTTGCTAGTGCTTTTTCAAAATACTGTCTGGCAGAGCCCACCATATTTGCTGAGCGAGCTGAAATCCCGCGCTTAATTTGGCTTTCTACATTGATTCTTAACTGCAATTTTTCAAGGCGTTTATCTTCGGCAACAAATATTTGACTCTCGATTTTACCTTTACTATGTTCAGAGCGTAGCACTGCCCTAAGTTTTTTTATTCCTTGAATTAAAGAAATAAGCTGCTTATCGTTGTCTGGTAACACTAATGAGTCGCTATTATTCGCCTCAATTGGACCCCCTAAACGCTGTTTAGCTTCATTTAAGCGACTTTTGAGTTCCTTAGAACTTGGAGAGAGTTGTACCATACTTGCAAGAGCATCATATATACGGCGCTGAATAATACGTAGAATATTCTCAGACATGGGAATATTGGCACTGTTAAGCAGCACGTCTTCTGCTTCTTCAATGATTTTCTTTTGCTTAGTTAACTCTTTGCGGCGCTCTGCTTCTTGTTTTTCTTTGTGTTGTTGCACAGCACTGACCCATAATGCGATCACAATTAATGCAACAATGAGCATGATGATGATAGAAACAATCATTACTAAATCTCAGTTTTAACTATCTAATTTTTTTATATTACCTTAAAAAGATTAGATCTGAACAGTTTTGCGGTAGTTATCTCGAATAAACTTATTAAGTTTACTACTTTATAATGAGTATAGCGCTAAACTAACATCTTTATTGAATATTTTGCGAGTAAACACGGCTACCGAGCATTAATTTAATGTGTTAGCCTTAGAAACAATCGATATAAATGTATAGCGCGATGAAATATCGCTTGGCATTGCGCTTTGCAGCCTTTATAAATAAACAATAACAACGTTTACAATGCAGCCATGAAACTACAACAACTCAGATATATAGTCGAAGTCCAAAATCATAAACTGAATGTCTCAGCGACAGCCGAAAGTTTATTTACCTCGCAACCGGGGATCTCGAAACAAGTTCGTATGCTTGAAGACGAACTGGGCGTACAGATCTTTGGCCGTAGTGGCAAACACCTTACCCATGTAACCAGTGCCGGTAACGAAATAATTAATATTTCGCGAGAGATATTGTCGAAAGTTGAAGGTATTAAAGCGGTTGCTAATGAGCATACTTTGCCTGATCAAGGTAAACTTAACATTGCGACTACTCATACTCAGGCTCGTTACGCATTACCGAATGTTATTCAAGGCTTTATGAAAAAGTACCCGGCAGTTTCTCTGCATATGCATCAAGGAACGCCACAGCAAATTTCTGATGCGGCAGCACGCGGTGATGCTGACTTTGCCATTGCGACTGAGGCACTACATTTATACTCTGATTTAGTTATGTTGCCGTGCTATCACTGGAATCGCAGTATTGTTGTGGCAAAAACACACCCGCTTGCGCAAAAGGCTGATAACTTAACGGTTGCCGATGTGGCTAAATACCCACTGATAACTTATGTGTTTGGTTTTACTGGTCGTTCTGAATTAGATAAAGCCTTCAATGCTCATGGCCTTGAGCCGCATATTGTTTTTACTGCAACGGACGCTGATGTAATTAAAACTTATGTTCGTTTAGGGCTAGGTGTGGGTGTTGTGGCGTCTATGGCGATTGATCAAATAACAGATACTGATTTAGTCTGTATTGATGCAAGTCACTTATTTGAAGCGAGCACCACTAAAATTGGTTTTCGAAAAGGCAGCTTCTTGCGTAGCTACATGTATGATTTTATTGAGCGTTTTGCCCCGCACTTAACGAAAGAGCTGGTTGAACGAGCAAGTTTATTACGTAACCAAGAAGATGTTGATAAACTCTTCGAAAACATTGAGTTACCAGTAAAATAGAGATAAGAAAGCCGCTTTAAAGCGGCTTTTTATTATGCTTAAATTAACACTCGATGATATTAACTGCTAAGCCACCGCGAGCGGTTTCTTTGTATTTCGTTTTCATATCATTACCTGTATCGAGCATGGTTTTAATGACCTTATCAAGGGTTACTTTTTGCTCGCCAGAACCACGCATAGCAAGGCGTGATGCATTGATTGCTTTAATTGAGCCCATTGCATTACGTTCAATACACGGTACTTGTACAAGACCGCCAACAGGGTCACAAGTTAGACCTAGGTTGTGCTCCATGCCGATTTCAGCGGCGTTTTCAACCTGTACAACATTACCACCCATGATTTCAGTTAGTGCACCCGCTGCCATTGAGCAAGCAACGCCCACTTCACCTTGGCAACCAACTTCAGCCCCCGAAATTGACGCATTCTTTTTATATAAGATACCAATTGCTGCCGCCGTTAATAAGTAACGAGTAGCAATATCACGGTCTACTTCTTTAATGAAAGTGTGATAATACATTAATACTGCTGGCAAAATACCTGCAGCACCATTGGTTGGTGCGGTAACAACACGGCCGCCGGCAGCGTTCTCTTCGTTTACTGCAAGGGCAAATAAATCAACCCAGTCCATCGCACGTAATGGGTCGTTGTTTACTTCAATATTTAATTTAAGGTGTAAACTAGGGGCACGGCGCTTTACTTTTAATCCGCCTGGTAAAATCCCTTCTGTACGCATACCACGCTCAATACAGGCTTTCATTACTTGCCAAATATTAAACAGCTCATCCTTGATGTCTTTTTCGCTGCGCAGGGTTTTTTCGTTATGCATCATAAGTGTTGATACACTAAACCCTGATTCACGGCATAGCTCTAATAACTCTTTAGCTGTGTTAAACGGATAAGGCGCTGGGTTTTCTTCGCGAATTTCGAGTGCTTTTTGTTTTTCGTTCTCGAACTCTTCATCACTGACGATAAAGCCGCCACCGATAGAGTAATACACTTTGCTGAATAACTTTTCGCCATTTTGGCTAGCAATGATTTCCATTGCATTTGAGTGTTTTGGTAGAGTTTTACGACGATGAAATACAATCGCACCTTGCTTAGGGAAATTGGCTTTATGGCTTTGGTTTAAATAAATAACCTGCTCTTTTTCGATTTTTGCGAGGATATCGTCGACTAAATCAGCATCAATGGTTTCTGGATCATAACCGGCAAGGCCTAAGATCACAGCTTTACCAGAGCCATGGCCAATACCTGTTTGACCGAGTGAGCCAAATAGCTCAACTTTAATATCGGTGACGTTTGCAAGTAAGTTTTTTTCTTCTAGTTCGTTTACAAATAAACGCGAAGCGCGCATCGGGCCAACTGTGTGAGATGACGATGGGCCAATACCAATACTAAACATATCGAATGCACTGATCATAATTTGCTACTCATTTTTCTATTAACGGCATACTACCTGCCTTTGAACGGTGCCACATGATAACGTTTAAACGTGTCTGTGTAACCCTAAAAGCAGGATAATTAAACTGGTAGGGCGAGCTGCTTGATAAAGTTATTAATAATGCTTGCTGTTGCTCCCCAAAGCAGACCATGGGGGGTCATCAAGCCTTGTAAAGTAATGGTTTTACCATTTCGCTCAAAGGGGAGGGGTTGCCAATTTTGTTGATTACTTAAGTAAGATAAGGGTAGTAAAAAACTGGCAGCAACTTCGTTGGGATCTGCCTGCCATGTTGTGCCTTCGCTAAGAACACACACAAAAGGCTCAATAGTGAAACCGGTTAGGGTCGCGTACTGATGTAATTTACCGTGGACAGTCACTTGATGTTTGCCAATATTAAGCTCTTCATTGAGCTCTCGAAGAGCGGTGTGCATTAACGTGTCATCTTGTTCTTCATACTTTCCACCCGGTAAGCAAATCTCCCCCGGGTGATGAAGTAAATAACTAGGTCGCTTGCACAATAACAAATGCGCTTCGTCGTTAACATCAAGCAGAGGTAACATTACGGCACTGGCACGCTTTTCGGCATTAAAGCGAATGCTAGCTGGGCGCTCTGTGGTTTGACTTAAACTAAAACGGGCAATTATTTGCTGGCTATTCAAGGTGGTTACTTCAACTTTTACTTTAATAAAGGCAGTATTTTATTTACTTTATCGTAAGTTTCTTGGTACTCCAAGTCGACCTTTGAATCAGCCACAATGCCACCGCCAGCCCAGCAATAGATTGCACCTTTGTGACACACTAAAGTACGGATTGTGATACTGGTATCCATCTTGCCACAGGCACTCAAGTAGCCAATTGAGCCGCAGTACACACTACGACGATGCGGCTCGAGCTCTTCTATAATTTCCATAGCGCGAATCTTCGGCGCTCCGGTAATTGAACCACCCGGGAAAGCGGCATGAATTTGGTCAACGGCATCTTTACCATCTGCTAACTCTGCGCGTACAGTACTTACTAAATGATGTACAGCCGGAAAGCTTTCAATGGCAAATAACGAGGGTACGGTGACACTACCTGGACGAGCCACTTTGCCTAAATCGTTGCGCAGCAGATCAACAATCATGACATTTTCTGCGCGGTCTTTTTCTGATTGCTGTAAACGAGTTGCTTGCGCTTGGTCTTGTTCAGAGTCAGCCAAACGAGGGAGCGTTCCTTTAATTGGCTTGGTTTCTATTTGGCCCTGATTAATCGAAATAAAACGCTCTGGTGAAATAGATAAAATAGCGCCATCAGGGTGATTTATATAGCTTGAAAACGGTGCTTTATTCGCTTCTCGAAGTTGTTTATAGGCTTGCCATGTTGAACCAGAAAACTCAGCTTTAAAACGCTGTGCAAGGTTGATCTGATAGCAGTCACCACTTTTTAAATAAGCTTGAATTTTCTCGAACTTTTCGCTGTAGCTGGCTTTACTCATGTTTGATTGCCAGTCGCTTTGTAGCGCGAACTCTGCACTTGCTGGTGTTTCGTTTAGGTGCTGCTGGTATAGCGTTAAGCGATTATGATTTGGCTGACAGACGTAAAACCAGCTTTGCTGTTGCTTATCATAAATAAGGGCATCTGGATAAAGGCCAATAGCCATTTGCGGCATGTTAATGTCGTTTTCGGCAGTAGTTGGCATGCTTTCAATCACGCGACCTAAATCATAACCAAAATAGCCAAGCCAACCACCTGTAAAAGGCAGGTTATTAGCGTTTGCTGTGTGATTAAATTCCTGAAGGCCTTCTTTCATCAAGCTAAAACAATCACTTGATTGTGCTTTGCCGTCGACAAAGCAGGTATTTTCACGCACTTCTAATTGCTTTAATGGGGCAATAGCGATGATATCGAAGCGGCTATTCACATGTTCGCTATTGGCTGAGTCGAGCAACACGGCATGGGGCAAATGAGCGAAATGACTAAATAGCGCGATGCAATCACCACTTAAATCTAATTTTATGCACAAATTTTCATCGTTTATCATCTACATTGCCCTGAATAACTAGCCCGAAACGGGCGAGGAGGGTATCATAAGTTAAATTTGATTGGCAGCGTTATGATTTCCTTTATAGTGATGCCATGACTAACCCGTAGAGTAAATCTTCGTCACCGGTTTACTCAGGATCACGTACAGCGCTACGCGATAAAAACTTAAGGAACCCGTAATGAGTACAATTCGTCAGCAAGACTTCATTGATAGCATTGAAGATGCATTGCAATACATTTCTTTTTATCACCCTCTCGATTTCGTACAAGCCTTAGAAAAAGCTTACAACAAAGAGCAAAGCAAAGCGGCAAAAGATGCCATTGCGCAAATTTTAATTAACTCTCGTATGTCTGCTGAAGGTAAACGTCCACTGTGCCAAGATACAGGTATCATTACTTGTTTCGTAAAAGTAGGTATGGATGTTAAGTGGGATAAAACAGACATGACTGTACAGCAAATGGTTGATGAAGGTACACGTCGCGCATACTTAAACCCAGATAACCCATTACGTGCATCAATTGTTGCAGACCCAGCTGGTACGCGTAAAAACACTAAAGACAACACACCATCAGTTGTTCATATTGACTTAGTGCCAGGCGCTGAAGTAGAAGTAATGGTGGCAGCGAAGGGCGGCGGTTCAGAAAATAAAACGAAAATGGTTATGCTTAACCCATCTGATGATGTGGCTGCATGGGTTGAGAAAACATTACCAACCATGGGGGCGGGCTGGTGTCCACCTGGCATGCTAGGTATAGGTATTGGCGGTACTGCAGAAAAAGCTGCGGTACTTGCTAAAGAATCATTAATGGATCCGGTTGATATTCACGAGCTGATTGAGCGCGGCGCTGAAACAACTGAAGAAAAAATGCGTATCGATATCTTCGAACGTGCTAATAAGTTAGGTATTGGTGCTCAAGGTCTTGGTGGTTTAACAACCGTAGTTGATGTGAAAGTTAAAACGGCACCAACTCACGCAGCATCAAAACCAGTGGTAATGATCCCGAACTGTGCAGCAACTCGTCACGTACACTTCACGTTAGATGGTTCAGGCCCAGCTGATCTTAAAGCGCCTAAACTAGAAGATTGGCCAGAAGTTACATTTGAAGTAGGTGAAGGTACACGTCGTGTTGATTTAAACACACTGACTAAAGAAGACACGCAAGAATGGAAGATGGGTGAAACGGTTCTTCTGTCTGGTACTATCTTAACGGGTCGTGATGCCGCGCATAAACGTTTACAAGATATGATCCAATCAGGTGAAGGTTTACCTGAAGGCGTTGATTTTGATAACAAGTTTATCTACTACGTTGGCCCTGTAGATGCAGTGGGTGATGAAGCGGTAGGTCCTGCTGGCCCTACAACTGCGACTCGTATGGATAAATTCACTGATATGATGTTAGAAAAAACGGGCATCATCGGTATGATTGGTAAAGCAGAGCGTGGTCCTGCTACAGTAGAATCAATCAAAAACAATAAATCTATCTACTTAATGGCAGTAGGTGGTGCAGCTTACCTTGTATCTAAAGCAATCAAGAAAGCACGTGTTGTTGCGTTCGAAGATTTAGGCATGGAAGCAATCTACGAGTTTGAAGTAGAAGATATGCCAGTAACCGTTGCTGTTGATAGTGAAGGTGCCAATGCGCATACGCAAGGCCCTGCTATTTGGAAAGCAAAAATCGAAGAACTTGATGGCAAATTAAAATAACCATCTTGAAACTCTTTTCATAAAACGGCGCACCTGCGCCGTTTTTTTTCAGCTCTGACCAGTCTCAGCTATTTCTCTATCATCTCTTTAAAAGCTGATTTTACTTGGCTTTATCGGCATAATTTTTTTGTCATTTTTTCTTTACGCTATACTTTACCTTTACGTTCACGTAATAAAGTTGGCGATGATAATATTTTGTTTTGAATTAACAATGCTTAATGCGTACGTTGACTGGTATATTTTTTCCATAAAGTGTTAGTTTTTGAGTTGTTATTTCGGCCTGAGAACTTTGCTTAGTTTTATCATCTCATTTAGTGGTAAGGGAGCATACGAAGTGATAAAGTCTCGGCACTTTCAGCGCTCACACCCTTTAGGGTAAGAAAATTTCGGAGTATTTAACTGTGGCTGTATTTAATAAAGTCGACTTTGATAACCACGAGCAAGTGGTGTTTTGTTCAGATAAAGAATCAGGCCTAAAAGCTATTATCGCGGTTCACAATACCAAGTTAGGTCCAGCGGTTGGTGGTTGCAGAATGTGGGACTACACAACTGATGAAGATGCTGTTACTGATGCACTTCGCTTATCAAAAGGTATGACCTACAAAAATGCTGTGGCACGTTTACCATTTGGTGGCGGTAAGTCAGTGATCATCGGTAATGCTAAAGAAATTAAATCAGAGCAACTTTTCCGTGCATTTGGTCGTCAGTTAGAGCGTTTAAGTGGTAGCTACTATTCAGCTGAAGATGTAAACATCACTTGTGATGATGTGGCTATCATGAATAAAGAAACTAACTATGTATTAGGCCTTGAAGGTAAAAGTGGTAACCCTTCACCGTTCACAGCATATGGTACATTCTTAGGTATTAAAGCGGCGTTACAACATCAACGAGGTCATCAAGATCTTGCTGGTATCAAAGTAGCCGTGCAAGGTTTAGGTGCAGTAGCATATGGCCTTTGTAAACACCTACATGAAGCGGGCGCAACATTATTTGTAACAGATATCAATGAACAAGCTGTTGAGCGTGTTGTAAATGACTTCAATGCAACGGCTGTGGGTATTGATGAAATCTACGACTTAGATGTTGATGTGTATGCACCATGTGCACTTGGCGCAACGGTGAATGACACGACTATCCCGCGTTTAAAAGCAACAATTATTGCAGGTTGTGCGAATAACCAATTAGCAGAGTCTCGTCACGGTGAGATCATCCGCGAAAAAGGTATTTTATACGCACCAGATTACGTCATAAACGCAGGTGGTATCATCAACGTTTATTACGAAACTGCACCAGCAGGTTATAGTGCAGAAGCATCAACGAAGCACGTTGAAGGCATTTTTGATACGCTAACAGAAATCTTTGCTCGCTCTGAAAAAGAGCAAAAGTCGACGCATTTAATTGCCGATGAACTCGCATTAGAAATCATCGAAAACGGCTTATAATTTAGTAAATCGATAAATTTACAGGTAAAAAGGTGCGCAAGTCGCACCTTTTTTGTCTCTGTTATTTATCGCAACAAAATGACGAAGGCTCACTATCTCGGTACACTCGGTTTTTAAATCTCGAGGACGCCTAATGAAAACTCAGCCTTGTGAAATAACCCCAATCAATCTTGATACTTGGCCTCGTAAGCAGCATTTCGCTTTTTTCAAAGAATTTTCTCTGCCATATTTTAATGTATGTGTTTCACTCGATATGGCGGCTCTATATAACAAGTGCAAAGCAGAACCGTATTCGTTCTTTCACAGCTATGTTTACCTAACACTTGAAGCATGTCATGACTATGCACCAATGCGTCAACGTATTATTGATTTGTTGCCCGTACAACTGTCATCTGTAAGAGGCAGTGTGGTAGAGCTTGCAGAAGATGAAACTTTTCGTTTTAGTTATTTTGAAAAACAAGCGTCGATGGAAGATTTTTCAAAGCACGCGATTGCTGTGGGTAAAACAAGTAAAGCAAAACCATTTTTCTCTGATGCATTTGCTGCAACAGAAGGGCAGCCTGATCTTATTCATATCTCAGTGCTCCCATGGCTTAATTTTACCGGCTTCTCGCATGCGGTGAGTGAAGGGCATGGTCTAGGTATACCCAAGTTTGTGTTTGGCCAATATGACGTACAAACTGGCAAGATGCCGCTTTCAATCGATGTGCATCATGCTTTGATGGATGGCCTGCATGTAGCAAGATTTGTGAAAATACTGCAAGAAAAAATTACGAATTTCTGTAATTGATTCTTGCTAAATGTTATCGAAGTAAGTAAAAATTGCAACTAATGTAGTATTATCTGAAGTTAGGGATGACTTTACTTCGCATAACTACATCACTGAATAGAACGATAATAAATATCAGGGTTTTAGTTTAATGGTGCGGGTAGTTAGTTGTATTTTTCTTTTTTTATGTTTCAGCGCGGTTGCAGAATCTGCACGCCTCTCTTTAAGTGACTATTTTACAGAGACTTGGAGTACTCGCGCCGGCCTTCCTCACAATAGTATCAATGGTGTAGCGCAAACCAAAGATGGTTACATTTGGATAGCAACTTGGGAAGGGCTTGCCCGTTTTAATGGTCGCGAGTTTAAACTCTTTACTCGAACAGAAATACCTGGCTTACCTGATTCTGGCCTACGTAGCCTTATTGCAATGGAAAATGGCGATTTATATATCGTGGGCGCCCGTGGTGGCATTGCGCTTCGCTCACAAGGAGGGTGGCGCGCATTACCAAGCTCATCAGCCATGGTTAATCATGCACTTGTTACTGAACAAGGTGAGCTTTGGTTGGCACTTGAAGGGCAAGGTATTGTATACCGCGCTTCTGAAACTGCCACTGAGCAAAAACTGCTTGATAAGTTAAGTGCCTACCGCCTTTTACAAGACAAAACAGGCGTGATTTGGGCTGCGACCAGTGATGGTCTTTATCAAATAGAGAATAAGCAAGTTAGTAAGATCAATGAAGACTCAGGGCTTCCAAATGCTTCTGTGTTTACCTTGTTACTAACGGAGTCAGGCACTTTAATTGTCGGCACTGAAAAAGGGGCATGGCAAAAGAAAAATAATAAGTTTGTTGCTATTAATCCCGTCCTTAACAACGAATCAATTGCTAGTTTACTCGAAGATGCACAAGGCGATTTGTGGCTTGGCACCATCAATAAAGGGGTATTTAGACTTAGCAGTTTAGGCCTTGAAAACTTAGCGGCAGATGATGGCTTACCCAACAACCGTATTTTATCCTTATTGCTCGATCGGGAAAAAAGTATTTGGGTTGGCACGAATGCCGGGTTATTCCGCCTGCGCGAAGCACCATTTACGAATTGGAGCCAAAGTCGTGGGCTTGCATCTGATTATGTGCGTACCGTGTTATCGCATTCTGATGGCAGCTTATGGGTGGGCAGTAGTAATGGCTTAAATCGTATTGAAAATGGCAAGCTCACAACCCTTACCCAAGCCTATGAAAAAGACCCACTATCCGTTTTAAGTTTAACTGAAGATAAGCAGGGCGGAGTCTGGCTAGGCACTTATACTGCCGGTTTAATGAAAGTGGTTAATGGGCAAATTTACCCAGTAAAAAACCGCAGTAATGGCCTGATCAGTAACGAAGTTCGCGCTGTGTTGTTTGATGCTTTTGATAATCTATGGGTTGGTACCGCTGCAGGCTTAACCAAGATAGACCCTGCAGGGCAAATTCATTCGTTTACCACGGAGGATGGCCTAGCCGGTGATTTTATAATGGCACTTAATGAGGATGACCATGGTAGATTATGGGTTGGCACGGGCGTCGGTGTGTCTATTTTTGACCCAGTTACAGAGCAGTTTAAAACACTTGAGTTTCCAACGCAGTTCAGCACTGAGTATGCATTCGGCTTTTACTTAGATGGCGATAAAATGTGGCTTGCAACCGATAGAGGTCTCGTTCGTTACAATCTCAGTACAGATAAAATGAGCTTATTTGGTCGAGATCAAGGTTTACCTGTCGATAAGCTGTTCCAAGTCATTGAACAAGGTGACTCACTGTGGCTGACCAGTAACCGCGGTGTTATTCAAGTCAATAAAGCTCAGCTAGTAGCACTGCTAGATAACCCTGAAAAAGTTCAGCCAATGAGTGTTTCGATGCAGCTTTATGATGAAGGCGATGGCATGCTTAGCGCGCAAGCTAATGGTGGTTCAAACCCTGCTGCTGTGCTTCATTCAGATGGACAAGTATGGGTTGCTACTGCAAAAGGCGTTGCTATTGCGACACCAGAACGCTTAAAAGAAGCCAGTAAACGCCGACTATCGACGGTTATTGAAAGCTTCGAAGTCGATGGCAAACCCATGACTTTACCCGTTGGAAATGAGGTGTTGAGCTTGCCTGCGGGTGTTTCTCGTGTTTCGTTTAATTACGCTGGGCTTAGTTTTATTATGCCCGGGCGTTTAAACTACCAAACGCAATTAAGTGGTTACAATCAACAATGGGTAGACAGGGGGCGCTTGGCCATTACCGAATACACTAATTTACCACCGGGTAACTATACCTTTAAAGTGCGCGCTGGGTATCCAAATAGTGATTGGCAAGATAATGAACAAGTACTGCGGTTTAAAATAGCCCCTTATTTTTGGCAGAAAACCAGCTTTAAATTATTTATCTTAGTTGCAGTGCTTTTTGCTGCTTATGCCATTTATAAATACCGCTTATATCATTACAAGCGCATTGAAATTGAGTTAACTGAAAAAGTTGAACAGCAAATGCATGATTTGCAAACGCAAGCCGATGCCTTTGCTCATTTAGCGAATCATGACCAATTAACGCAATTACCGAATAGACGTGCCTTTGATATATGGCTGTCTGAAAACTTTAGTCAGTTCCAACGTGATAATAAAACGCTTAGTATTGCGATTATGGATATTGATCACTTCAAACTCATTAATGACAATTTCTCGCACTTAATTGGTGATAAAGTGATTTGTGAAATTGCTCGTTTACTGCGCATGAACTTCCCTGATGAAGGTTATGCGGCGCGTTGGGGCGGTGAAGAATTTACCCTGTTGTTTCCATACAAAAACGCTGAAGAGGCCGCAAGATTATGTGAAATTATCCGTTTAGAGATAGCGGGTTACGATTTCTCAGAATTAGCAGATAGCCTTTCTGTAACGGTAAGTTTTGGTGTGGCAGATAACGCGCAAGTTGCAGACTACGACCGCTTGCTATCACACGCCGACAACGCTTTATACAATGCGAAGAATAACGGCCGGAACCAAATTTTTATTTATAATCAAGGCTGTATTACGCTCGATTAATCAGCTTTAAAAATAAAAATGTGTGTAAACAATTGATCTTTTTTTGTTTGCACACATTAAAGTATCAAGATTGTTTTTTAGGCGATAGTAATGCTTAACCTGGTTTTGATACTTTTTTTAATAATTTTTGTTGTGTGTTACTGGCGCTGGGACGATATCCGTAATCACTTTTGGCAGAAAAAATACCTAAATAACTCCCTCAATGTTCAGCAAAAAGATCTGCTGTTAAAATATATGCCCATCTACCGAAAGATGACGGATGCCGATCGTGAAAAGCTGGAGCGTCATATCGTTTGGTTTTTAAATGAAAAACGCTTTATCGGTTGTGATGGCCTTAAGCTTAATGATGCAATGAAGCTGATTGTGGCAGCTGATGCCTGTGTTTTAGTGCTTAATAAACCATGGCCACTGTATCGTAATGTAAAAGAGATCCTGTTATATCCAAGCGCGTATTATGCCCCGCAAACTTCCCGCGATAATGCCGGACTTGTTAGTTATCACAATACGGTGCGTCAAGGTGAATCATGGCCAGGCGGAACGCTGGTATTGAGTTGGCATGATGTCCTTGAGGGGAACCGTTTACCAAGCGATGGCCATAATTTAGTGTTTCATGAATTTGCCCATCAGCTCGACCAAGAAACCGGCAAAACCACGGGTACACCACTGCTTTCGAGTAACGAGGATTACCAAAAGTGGGCAAAAGTATTTAGCCGCGCCTTTAATCAACTGAAAACTCATTTAGCTTATGGCATGCCTCATGTTATTCATAGCTATGGCGCGACTAATGAGGCAGAGTTTTTTGCTGTTATCACCGAAACCTTTTTAGAAAAACCCGCTGAGCTCAGGCAGTTTGACCCAGAAATTTATCATTTACTGGTTGGCTTTTATCAGTTTGATCCGATTGCGTGGCATTAGTCGACTATTTACGTCTGTTTAACACGAATCACTGGAATCTTGCTATGCTATTTGGTGCAATCTTAAAAGTGTGCATATAAGCAAAACAATAAAAAGTGAGATTTCAATGAAGAAAATGCTTCATACAGCGCTCGCTGTATCTATTTCACTTGCTCTAACTGGGCAAGTGGCGGCAGCTGAGCAATCAAATGACGACAAATGGCAGGTGGACGCACCTAAAGGCCAATTCCTAGACGCTAAAATTAGTGTTGAGCAGGGCACGTGGATGAACGTAGATATTAGCCCTGATGGTAAAACAGTGGTGTTTGACCTACTCGGTGATATTTATACCATGCCAATGTCAGGTGGCACAGCAACGCAATTAACCAGTGATATTGCATGGCAAATGCAACCACGCTTTAGCCCTGATGGTAAGCACATTGCGTTTACTTCAGACCAAGGAGGTGGCGACAATATTTGGGTTATGGATTTAAATGGTGAAAATCAAAAAGCCGTAACGAACGAAACATTTCGTTTGTTAAACAGCCCAGCTTGGAGCCCAGATGGTGACTACTTAGTTGCGCGTAAGCACTTTACTGCAAGCCGCTCTTTAGGGGCTGGTGAAGTATGGCTTTACCACAAAGCGGGTGGTAAAGGTGTGCAGCTAACCGCACGTGAGAACGACCAAAAAGACTTAGGCGAACCAATGTTCTCACCGGATGGTCGTTATGTTTATTTCTCGCATGATGCAACGCCGGGTAAAACATTCCATTACTCTAAAGATTCTGTAGCGGGTATTTATAAAATTAAACGCTATGACCGTGAAACTGGCGAGATTGAAACAATTATTGATGGCATGGGTGGGGCTATTCGACCGACACCTTCACCAGATGGTAAAAAGCTTGCGTATATTAAGCGCGATGATTTCCAAACAAGCTTGTACTTATATGATCTTCACACCGGTGAGCATACTAAGCTGTATGGCGAGCTTGAGCGTGATATGCAAGAGACATGGGCAATTCATGGCGTATACCCAACAATTGCTTGGACACCAGATAACGAACAACTGGTCTTTTGGGCGCGCGGGTCAATTCATAAGCTAGATGTAGATGATAAGTCTGTCTCGACTATTCCGTTTAAAGTGGAGACCAATAAGCAAATTCAAAAAGCCGTGCGTTTTACACAAAACATTGATAGCGATAATTTTGATGTGAAAATGCTGCGCAATGTACAAATTTCACCTGATGGTGAAACGGCTATATTTGAAGCGCTAGGTCATATTTATAAACGTGATTTAGAGTCTGGCAAAGTGAAGCGCCTGACTAAGCAAGACGACCACTTTGAATTATTCCCGCAGTTCTCTCGTGATGGTAAGAAGATTGTTTATACAACATGGGATGATAACGAACAGGGCTCAGTTCGTGTTGTATCTGCGCGCAGTGGCCGTGGCGATACCATTACTAAAGAGCCGGGTAAATATGTAGAGCCAACTTTCAGCCCTGATGGCAAAACGGTTGTTTACCGTAAAGCGTCTGGCGGCAGTATCCTTAACCCAACATGGTCATTAGAGCCAGGTATTTACTCAGTAAGTGCTAAAGGCGGTAAAGCGACGCTAATCACTAAATCAGGCTATCAGCCGCAATTTGGTGCAGCGAATGACCGTATTTATGTGATGAGCCCTTGGCCGAAACCAACATTAAGTGTTGTTGAGCTTGAATCAAAGCAAGTTCGTAAACTTTACGAATCAGAACATGCTACAGAGTTTAGAGTATCACCAGATGGCCAATACTTAGCGTTTGCAGAGCGTTTTAAAGTATTTGTTACGCCATTTGTTGAGCGTGGCAAAACCATTAATATTGGCCCGAAAGATAGCCAATTCCCAATTGAGCAGCTTTCTGTTCGCGCGGGTGAAAACATCAGTTGGAGTGGCACAAGCGATAAACTTTATTGGAGCTTAGGCCCAGAGTTATATCATGCAAGCCTAGCGGGTTTATTTGATATTAACCAAAATGCAGAGACTGACTTTAAAGTTAAAAGCGGTGACAACATCGGTTTTACAAAAACCATGGCGGAGCCTAAATCAATCTTTGCGTTAACTGGTGCGCGTATTATCACCATGAACGGTGAGCAGGTTATTGAAAACGGCGTTATTGTTACTGATGGTAAGCATATTAAAGCAGTTGGTAGTAAAGACAGTGTTGCTATTCCTAAAGGTGCAGAAGTAATTGATGTAACTGGCAAGACAATTATGCCGGGTATTGTTGATGCACATGCGCACGGCTCGCAAGGCAGCGATGAGATCATTCCACAGCAAAACTGGAAGAACTTAGCGGGTTTAGCGTTAGGCGTGACAACGATTCACGATCCATCAAACGACACCACTGAGATTTTTGCTGCAAGCGAAATGCAAAAAGCAGGCATGATTGTCGGCCCTCGTATTTTCTCTACAGGTACCATCTTATATGGTGCGAATATGCCAGGTTATACATCGCATATTGACTCGTTAGAAGATGCTAAATTCCATCTTGAGCGTTTAAAGAAAGTAGGTGCGTTTAGTGTTAAATCCTATAACCAACCTCGTCGTGAACAGCGCCAGCAAGTTATTGAAGCAGGTCGTGAACTTGAAATGATGGTTGTGCCAGAAGGCGGTTCATTACTGCAGCACAACTTAACTATGGTAGTTGATGGTCATACGGGTATTGAACACTCAATTCCTGTTGCCAATATTTACGATGATATTCGCCAGCTTTGGTCACAAAGCGATGTGGGTTACACGCCGACACTGGGTGTAGCTTACGGTGGTATTTGGGGTGAAAATTATTGGTACGACAAGACAGATGTGTGGAATCACCCACGCTTAAGTAAATTTGTACCAAAGAATCAGCTTTTGCCTCGCTCAATGCGTCGTGTTAAGGCGCCCGATCATCACTATAACCACTTCAACAATGCCCGTGTTGCCAAAGAGCTGCAAGACTTAGGTGTATTAGTAAACCTTGGTGCTCACGGTCAACGTGAAGGTTTAGCGGCACATTGGGAAATTTGGATGTTTGCGCAAGGTGGTATGACACCACTTGAAGCTATTCGTGCAGCAACGTTAGATCCTGCTAAATACATTGGCCTTGATAACAACATCGGTTCTCTTGAGCCGGGTAAACTTGCCGATTTAATTGTTATTGACGGTAACCCGCTAACTAACATTCGTGATACAGATAAAATCGATTACACTATGATCAATGGTCGTTTATTTGATGCTGCAACCATGAACGAAGTGGGTGAGAAAAAACGCGAAAAGCTATATTTTGAAAAAATCTAACATAGCAAAAATCTAAACTGAAAGCGGCCATTGTGCCGCTTTTTTATTGTTTATTTATTGCTTTAAATAAGGAAACTGTTTAATTCCTACTAGTTTTGCTTGGCAGATCATGCCCTCTACAAGCGTCATTAAATAGTAGCTGTGTGAGTCGAGCTGCGAGCTTTCCATGTTTTCACACGCTGATAGACGCTGTTTAATTAACTGCTGTACTGCCATTTTATGCTCTTTGCAGGCTTGATTTATCGGGCTTGCAGGATCAGCAAACTCAGCAGCGGTGTTAATAAATAAACAGCCATTAAAATCACCTAACTCAGTCACCTCAGAATTAAACCAAGCTTCATGGCAGCTGATCAAAGCTACTTTAAACTCTTCAATAGTGGTTAGTTTGCTGGTGGCATGCGTTAACCAATTTAAAAATCGGGTATGTCGCTCACTAAGGCACGCTAATAACAATTCATCTTTACTTGTGAAATGGTGGTACATGGTTTTTTTGGCGACACCCGCCACACTAATAATTTCGTTTATCCCCACACTATGAATGCCTTTTTGATAAAAAAGTGACAGGGCGGTCAAAATAATATGTGTTCGTTTATCCATAACAAGGCCTCATTGGGTGACTAATGACAGCTTGACAGAAGTAGACCGAGTTGTCTACTATTTGCTTGGTAGACAAGTCGGTCTACCTATTGGAGGTTTTATGGAGAATAAAGTAAGCAAGGCGGCCGTTGCGGGTATATTTGCTTGTATGGCAATTTTTGTGTTGGCCTATTTACAGCAATTAGGAAGTTATGGTGTGTGGTTGATGGCCCCATTTGGAGCAACTGCGGTGTTGGTATTTGGTGTGCCACATAGTCCGCTTGCGAAAGCGAAGAATGTTATCGGTGGGCACTTTTTAACTGCACTAATCGGCGTTGTTTTTGTAAATTATGTCGGTGTAGGGCCTGTTGAAATTGCTATAGCCACAGGGTTGGCAATTAGCCTAATGATGTTGACGGACACAGTACATCCTGCTGCAGGCGCAAACCCAATTTTGATAATGCAATCTATGCAAAGCTGGGATTTTTTAGTGATGCCTGTATTGATTGGAACCGTATTTATTGTGTTGTTTGGCCATAGTAGCCAATGGGTTATAACTAGCCAAATGAACAGCCATAAAAAAACCGCTAACGAGTAGCGGTTTTTAAAATTGCTAAGTGTAATTTGATTACACAACACCACGCGGTAAACGACAATCGTGGTCTTTTTCAGCTAGGTTAACAATCCAAAGCTCTTCAGCTTTGTAACCGTCATCGTTTGCTGTAACAACAGTGAACGATGCTTTCTTAGCTGTTTTAGCCGGTGCAGCGGTTTTAGTTTTGGTTTTTTTCGCTGGTGCTTTAGGTGCTTCTTCTGCTTTAGGCTCAGCTGTTTTACCAGAAGTGAGCTCTTCAGTCAGTGCTGCAACATCAGCAAGGCGCATATTTTTGCCACCGTCGATGCTATACCAACCAGGTTTTGTTGTGATTTCAGGTTTCTTACCATTCGCTGCTTCGTATGCTGCTTCGAAGGCATTTAACACTTCTGTTTTGTCTAGTTTGCTCATCAGAGACCCTATACGTTGTAAACACAGATTAAGAATATATATTTATACCTATTTTCAGCTTACTTTTCAATTTTTTGCGATTTTCCTTCCATTTTTCACTCATAAACGCCAAAATTTGCACAAAATAGAGGGTTGAAGGACGATTTTTATATGCAACGCAAACAATTTACTCAATTATTAAACGACATTCTTAAACCTGATTCTATCGCTGACTTTTGCCCAAATGGCTTACAAGTTGAAGGTGCGAGCGAAGTAAAAAAGATAGTGACGGGTGTCACAGCTAGCCAAGCATTGATTGATGCCGCTATTGCAGAAAATGCAGATACTATTTTGGTACATCACGGCTATTTCTGGAAAGGGGAATCGCAGCCAATCACGGGCATGAAAAAGCGCCGTATTGCAGCACTTTTAAATAATGATATTAACTTATATGGCTATCACTTACCGCTAGATATACACCCTGAAATTGGTAATAACGCGCAACTGGCTAAGTTACTCGATATTGAGTTCACAGGTGGGCTTGAATCTGGTCCAAATAGTGTGCCGGTAAAAGGGCGTTTAAAAACCCCTTTAAGTGGTGAAGAGTTTACCGCCAAAATAACCCAAGTACTTAATCGTGCACCATTAACTAGTTTGGTAAGAAAAGAGAAAATCGAAACCATCGCTTGGTGCACAGGTGGCGGACAAGGGTATATTGATTTAGCGGCTGCTCAAGGAATTGATGCTTATCTTACAGGTGAAGCCTCTGAGCAAACGATTCATAGTTCACGCGAGCAAGGTATCGACTTTTTTGCAGCTGGTCACCATGCTACTGAGCGTTATGGCATTAAAGCCTTAGGCGAGCTTTTAGCTGAGCAGCATGGTTTTGATGTAACGTTTATCGATATCGATAATCCAGTCTGATTGTTCTACAGCGCCTCTGGATCAATCCAGCGGCGCACACTCACCCATGCACTGCCAATTTTCTCATGCGCTACTCTGGTCACTGCAACAAGTACTGCAATGTTAGGTATAAACTGTTTGTACGTTGGATACTGACTAAAATCTTGAAAGTCGGTTGCCGCTGGGATCACATCAATGCCTTGTGCATTAAATAAGTCTTTCGCTCGCGGCATGTGGCTCGCTGAGGTGACTAAGGCAGTTTTTTTATCGACTAAATAAATGGCAAGTCGTTTCGCTTCTTCTGCGGTGTCCATGGCGAGAGGGTTTTGTTTAATTCTAGTTGCTGAGATACCAAGCGTTTTTGCTGTTTCAAACATGAGCTGGCTATTGGTGGCATTAGCAAAGCCGCCTCCTGATACATAGAGGGTGGCATTTGGGTAGTGATGGGCAAGCTTAACACCTTCAAGTAATCGAGCAAGCGCACAATCGCCTAACTGGTGGTTTGCTTGAAGGCGCGAGTTGGGCATTATTGAGCAGCCAAGTACCACAATGTTATCGAGTTTAGGCTGTTTCGCTTGCTTAAATTGCCAGGCTGGGTTATTACTTGCA
The DNA here is from genome assembly GCF_005887195.1 of Pseudoalteromonas sp. S1650. Classification (NCBI taxonomy): domain Bacteria; kingdom Pseudomonadati; phylum Pseudomonadota; class Gammaproteobacteria; order Alteromonadales; family Pseudoalteromonadaceae; genus Pseudoalteromonas; species Pseudoalteromonas sp. S1650. The sequence goes on from NZ_PNDF01000094.1 coordinate 22,533, forward strand.
GCTATCAGTGATTGACCAATAAATGGCGTGCTTATCAGCATTAAAGTTAAAATACTAACAAAGCCAAAATAGAGTGCTTTGCGTTTATGGGCAATGGCTAAAAATACCATCACTAAAGTAAGCAGCCCGAGCAACGGCAGGGGCATTAATAAAGAACCAATGATCTTTTTAATTTCAAACATGTATTAACATTATTATTAGTAATTTATGCAGCTATGTTAGTTATTTTGCCTTGTTTTAGCGACCGTTATTTTGCTTACACGTATTTAAAAAGTGGCGATAAACTGGGTTATCTTTCATATTCTTTTTCATCGCTAAATACATAGGGCGAGTAAGGCCTAGTGCACCTAACGGAATAGACTTAATGAGTCCTTGGCTTTCATAAGGAGTGACTAGCCAGTCTGGTAATGCTGCAACCCCCATACCCGCACTCACTAATTGGAATATCAATAAGCCTTGGTCAACCGTTTTAAGCGTGCCATCAAAGCGTGCATTTTGAATAAAATGTTTAAAGATGTCTTGGCGCTCACGGGGAATAGGATACGAAATAATTGTTTCGTTTTTTAAATCAAGGGCGGTGACATAGGCTTTTTTTGCTAGCTCATGATCCGGTGCAACGATTAGTTTTAATTTAAAATCAAACAGGTGAGCATACTCAAGTTGATCGGGTTCACGAATATCAGAAGTCAGCACTAGATCTAATTCATCATTAATTAAATCTGGAATGGCGTCGTAACTAAAGCCGCGCTCGTAATCAATTTTAATATCAGGCCAAAAATTATTAAATTCTTTGATGGTTGGGAGCAACCAATGAAAGCAGGCATGACACTCAACGCTTAAACGTAAATTTGAGATTGGCTGGTTAAGGCTTTCTTTTAACCGACATTTTGTTGCCTCAACACGAGGTAATACTTCATTAGCAAGCTCCAGAAGTAGCATACCTTGCGGAGTAAAACGCACAGGCTGTGTTTTACGTTCGAACAGCTGGCAATCTAACTTATTCTCGAGATCTTTAATTTGATGCGATAAAGCCGATTGAGTTAAAAACAACTCACGGGCGGTATTGACCAAAGAGCCTGTTTCTTTAAGGGTCGCTATGGTTTTTAGGTGCTTTATATCAATCATCTTTAAAAAATCTCATGGAAAATGTGAGTCTAACTCAGATTACGAACATACTACGCCTTAGAATTTATTTTTTCAACGTCTAGACGTCTAAAATATGTGGTTATTTTAACTGCTTTTTTACAATACGCCTTTTTATAAATAATTGACAGCGTTGTCATAAGGTTTTTTGTAGTTTAACTATGAAATTCCATGAATTTACCTCAAGTTGAAACTTGCAGTTTAAATCGTGATACAGCTTGCGATTAGTAATTTGATATTTAATTAAAATTACTGAGAGTAGGGTTTAGTTGTTTGCTAAGATATTATTTTTTAGGTGTTATTATCTTCTATTAGGCGTAACGTGATTTTTAAAGGAATGCTTGTGATACGTACCGTAATTTTACTCTGTGCATGCTGGGTTTTGCCTGTTTGCGCTGGCACTATTTACAGCCAGTTTCCTACAGAGATTGACCCGCATGGTCACTACGTTTTTTATTCACATGGTTTTATCGTTGAAGGGACAAACCCTAAGCCTGTTCACAAAACCTTTGGGGTTTATGATTTTGTGGCTGTAAAAGAAGCACTGGCAGATGAAAGCTATCATTTAATTGCCTATCACAGGCCAAAAGGTACTGAGCCATTTACGTTTGCGAAAAAACTCGCTGCAGATGTTGAAGCATTGATCAGTGCCGGTGTTGCTGAGTCGAACATTAGTTTGGTTGGTTTTTCACGGGGCGGGGCATTGTCGATCCTGGCGGCTAATGAACTTAAACGTACACATATTAACTTAATTATATTGGCAGGTTGTGCAGGCCTTATAAAAAATCACACATCAGTTAAGGCTTATGGCAAAGTGTATTCTATCTTTGAGCGCTCAGATCAGGTTGGCTCTTGCCAATTTTTAATTGATAGAAGTGACGTAACCAAGTTCGAAGAAATAAGCATTAATACAGGGCTCTCCCATGGCGCATTTTATAAACCAAAAGATGAGTGGCTGTTACCAATTAAGAAGTGGCTAAAGGATTAACTATGCCTTATTTACTGTTAGTTATTGTGATCAGTTTTTTGAGTGTGAGCTCTGTAAGCAATGCTGAGCCGTTTACTTTGCCACGTACTAATACTGTGTTACTTAAAGATAAACATACCAAAAACGAATACCCCATTACGATTAAATTGCCACGCAGCTACCAAAAGCAGAACCAGAAGCGCCACCCAGTTGTTTACCTGTTAGATGCAAACTACAGTTTGCCAATTGCCTCTGGTGCTAGTCGCTTTATGATGAATTCGGGGGCTATAGAGGAGGTAATTATCGTTGCAGTTGGATATCAAAAAGGTGTATCTGGGCTCAATAGCCGTATTTATGACTATACGCCATTTGAAGATAAAAATTGGCAGCGTAAAACAGGCGGAGCAAGTCAGTATCTAAACTACCTAAAACATACTGTATTGCCTCATATTGAGGCTCACTACAGAACAACCCAAAAAAGTACGTTAGTCGGTAACTCACTTGGCGGTTTATTTGCGGCTTATACCTTATTCACTGAGCCTTCGCTTTTTTCAAATTATATTATCGGCAGTCCTTCAGTGTGGTTTAAAGAAAACTCAATATTAGCTATGGCTGTAAAACCAGCTGCCAACACAACAAAAGTTTACATCGCAGTGGGTGAACTTGAAGAAAGCGAAGGTGAAAAAATGGTGTCGGGCGCAAGGCAATTAACAGCTAAAATTAATAAACAAAGCGGCGCGCTGGTTATAACAAATTTATTTGTTATTCCTCAGGCACGCCATGCAACCGCATTCCCAACAACGATTACCCAAGCCTTAGACTGGATTTACCAGGTTAATGGTAACTAAAGAGCGTGACACTTTTTATATTTTTTGCCGCTCCCACAAGGGCACTCGTCGTTACGGCCTATTTTAATATCTGCAACTGGCGTTATATCACCGTCTAGGTAACGCCATAGGCCATCTTCTTTAATAAAACGCGACTTCTCGTGTAACTCACAATACAAGTTTTGATAAAAGTAATTAGCTTTAAATTCTACAAAACCTTCTTGCTCGTTATGTTCAGTATCTAAAACACTTAGCTTGGTAAAACGGCAGCTATTAGCAAAATCTTTAATTTCGCGAACAGGGTTAGCGGCTTGCTGGCTTTGTGCATAGGTACTAAATACATATTTTGCATCTTTTAGTGCGTAAGCACTAAAACGAGAACGCATAAGTTGCTCTGGCGTATCAGCTTGGCTTGCACCTGTATGAAAAGGCTGGCAGCAAAGCTCGTAAGTCGATTCGCTGCCACAAGGACAAAGGGAGTGTGTGAGTGATGTCATAACAACTTACCTAAAACTATAAATTGTTATTTTAACAAGCCTATTGTGGCTGCGGTACTAAATTGTTTAATTGAGCGCTTTTTGTAAAACAATAAAATTTAGCAGATGCCTGCTCAAGGTTTAAGTTCATCGAATCAAGTTGATGATTGTTTACAATATCTGTCCATGTGATCACAGCAGCAAAATTACCGTTATGTAATGCTGAACTAAGAACATACTCAAGATTAACTAAATGTTTTTGTCTGATCACAAGAAGTTTGCTGGTATCAATCGAACATGAATCTAGTAAGGCTTTACTAGGAACATGATCAGGAGCAATTAATAGTGTCCATGCATTTTGGCTATTGTAATGATGCAATACTTTTAACAGCTCAAAAGTTGCTGAAATTTCGTCTTCAATTTGAATTAAATTAACAGACGCTTTGTCGTTATCTTGTTGGTAGCTTTTAACTGTTCTTAAGGTAATTGGCTGTAACATAACTTTCACTCACTGGTTGTTTATACAGTATGTGTATACAGTAGTTTATACAGTGTTTTTGCGCAAGTACTTTTTTGCTATTTTTTAACCAATGATTCAGTTTAATTTTAGTCAAAATAATTTAATTGTTATTAAACAGTGCTTTACGGTTTTATTTTGATGATTGGAAAAGGTGAAAAATTTACCAGTAAAGATATACAGTATTTTATACAGTACTGTGTAAACTGTTAAATTTTGAATCTATACAGGTGTTTTGCATAAAAAAGCCGGCATCATACCTAATGCCAGTCAGTTAAGA
>NZ_PNDF01000095.1:0-296 GCF_005887195.1 Pseudoalteromonas sp. S1650
TGGCTGGGATACCAGGATTTGAACCTGGGAATGGCAGGATCAAAACCTGCTGCCTTACCGCTTGGCGATATCCCAACAAAGAATAATTTGATAGTTTGAGTTCTTATCAAGAACATGGTGCGGAAGGAGAGACTTGAACTCTCACAACCGAAGTTACTGGAACCTAAATCCAGCGCGTCTACCAATTCCGCCACTCCCGCATCATTCGTACTAATGTACTGGTAGTTATTTTAGACTCTTCATTGAGCAACAAAAAGAATGGTGGCTAAGACGGGATTTGAACCTGTGACCCCAAC
>NZ_PNDF01000096.1:0-35874 GCF_005887195.1 Pseudoalteromonas sp. S1650
ACCATGCTCAATGAATTCTGAATTTGATACCTTTCGATATCGAATTGACTATATAGTCACTCAGTTACATTTGAGACTCTAAATTTGTTTGCGTCACTTAGTAAACTAAGCTTCGCTGTTAGAACTCAATCTGTACGAGTGCCCACACAGATGATTGCTTTATATTGTTAAAGAACGTTGCGACGTTGTCGCTAGGGATGCGTATAATACATCCTTAATTTTTCGAGTCAACACTTAATTTTAAACTTTCTTTTTAGACCGTTTTAAACCGAAGTTTTACTTAACTCTGTGTCACTTTGTTCAGCGCTTTTCATTGCTGCCCGCCGTGTCAGTGGATGCGCATTATAGGGATGCGAAGAATTAACGCAAGCACTTTTTGAAGGTTTTTTTGATTATTTTCGAATTAGTACAATAACCATACAAATAAAGGGCTACAGAGGGGTTTTAGCTCAAAAAGCAGTCATTTTTGTGAGGATAAAATGGCATAGAAAAAGCGACATACATTCAATTAGCTATGTCGCTTTTTATTTTTATAAGGCGGATTAGTTAGTAGAAATTTCCCAAACAGCGATTGAACCCGAAATTTCATTACCAACAACTAGCAATGCTTCATTCGTTGCACTTTGTTCTGCAGGTATAAATGTCATACCTTCAGGAGCAAGATCACCTGTTATATCTGCATCAGCTTCTAGGCCACGATTAAAAAAGTAATCTTGGAATGTCACATTGTATGGATTAGTAATATCAAACACCATAATGCCACCCATACGCTCTAACCCGATAAATGCAAATGTACGTTCGCCAATCGTACCCAGTGCTAACGCTTCTGGTTCTGCACCTTTGTCATCAGAGCGACTATCACCGTCATTTTCATCTTCGTTATTATTGAATGCTGCTCCGTGAACTGATGCAGTAATACGTGAGATTTGATCGCCCGAGTCAAAAACCACCATGCCGTTACTATCCCAGATAGTAAAAGAGCGGGCACCATATGCATAGAGTGATTCATATTCGCCATTATTATCTTCATCACCTTTAACAGTGGTCACTTTTAAACGGCCAATATCACTGTTGTCATTGTTCAGGTAATCAAAATTGCTTGCCAGTGTTAAGTCTTTAGCTCTGGTTTCATCTATATATGATAAACAACCATCATCTTCATCGTAATCTAGACCACCTTTTGCTAAACAATCAGCTTCGTCGGTTGTATCAAAGAAGTATTCTCGTGCATCACCTTCGTTCGCTGTGACAATAAAGTTAGCACCTTTCCAAGTAAAGCTTGAAATCGTATCTGGTTGATACATGCCATAGAGGCCAGGGTACGATTTAAAGTTAACGCCACCGTCTTTATCAGATGCATCAAAAAGTAAATTAGACCAATCTTTAAAACCTAATCCTTTAAGCTCGAGGCTATTATCTTCAAGATTGACGATAGCAAGGGCGTTATTTTCTTGCAGTGTAACGTAGGCAAACTTATTGTCTTTTGAAATGCTGATGTATTCAGGTTCTAAATCCATTGCTACGGTTGTATTAATCAAGTTACCGTTGATTGTTCGACCTGTCGGGTTAGCAAATACAATCCCAAGTTCTTCAAGCTCTGCTTGTTTGTCGTTATAAGCAGAAAAAGTAATGCTAATAGCAGTATCTGCAATTACACCATCATTAATATTAATAATGCTGATAGAGCCTTCTGGGTCAATGCTGTAATCACCATTGGGTTCGCCTTCATTTGCAACCAATACTTTATTGCCATCATGGCTAAAAGTAACCATGTCGGGCAGGGCGCCTACAGATACATTTTTAATAAACTGAGGCTCGTCGCCACTAATATCATAAAATGCGATTAAACCTGCATCACCTGTATTACTAGCTGCCATTGCAACGGCTAAAAGTTCATTATTAGCATCAATAGCGATACTGTTTGCATCACCCACACTGTGCTCATTAAGTGCAAGGGTAATCTCTGAGGTTAAATTAGTGCCGTTTATAACCCCTTCGTTATTTTTAACTAAAGCTGCACGGTCAAAGCTATCGGCTTTCATGATATTAACTACCGCAGAATCACCGGAACTATTGATAGCAAATATTCGTTGTTTAGATGCTTGGTAAGCAACAATTTCCGCAGCACCTTCAGGGCTTTCTGCGTTCAGCACTGCACGGCCGATAAGATTTATAGTTAAAGCAGCGTTTGCATCTGTACCATTTGCTCCGTCAGTTCCGTTTGCACCATCGGTTCCGTTTGCACCATCGGTGCCATTTACCCCATCAGTTCCATTAGTACCATTTTGACCTGCAGGACCTTGTTCACCTTGTAGGCCGTCTTTGCCGTCGTCACCGTCTAATGAGCAGCCAGAAAGAATGGTTAAAAGTGATAGCGCAATAATTGATCTTTTTAACATTATTATTTTTCCTTGGAGTTGTATTGAGGCAATTACAACACGCAGGCATTACAACTATATGGCACTTTTATGAGAACAAAATTTAGTCATAAAAAAGCGAGTATAAACTCGCTTTTTATTTATAAATTAGTAGGGTAGCTCATTACTTTTTAGTTGGGCGCTTCCAACCAGTAAGGTTACGTTGTTTACCACGAGCGACTGCAAGCTGATCATCTTCAACAGTATTAGTGATAACAGAGCCTGCGCCAATCGTTGCCATTGAGCCAATATTAACAGGGGCCACCAGTGATGAATTAGAACCGATAAAGGCGTTATCTCCAATAATGGTTTTTGATTTATTTACGCCATCATAGTTACAAGTAATAGTCCCTGCGCCAATATTAACTTTTTCGCCAACTTCAGTGTCGCCTAAGTAGGTTAGGTGGTTTGCTTTTGAGCCTTTGCCTAAGCGAGTCTTTTTCATCTCAACGAAGTTACCAATGTGCGAGTCTTCTTCCATAATCGCACCAGGGCGAAGGCGGGCATATGGGCCTAAAGTGCATTTAGCAGCAACACTGGCTTCTTCAACAAGTGAGTTAGCTTTAATAACAACGTTATCGCCGATAGTACAATCTTTAAGTACGCAATTTGGGCCAATTTGTACGTTATTACCAAGCGTTACTTTACCTTCGAAAATAACATTAACGTCGATCAGTACGTCTTCGCCAGTCGTTACTTCACCACGTACATCAATACGAGCAGGATCAGCAAGTGTTGCGCCGTTTAGCATTAGCTCTTCTGCTTGCCATGCTTGGTATGCACGTTCAAGCGCTGAAAGTTGTACGCGATTATTAGCACCTTCAACTTCCATCGGATGCTCAGGCTGTGCAGAAGTAATTTCAACACCTTCACTGTGTGCCATAGCAACAATATCTGTTAGGTAGTATTCACCTTGGGCATTGTTGTTAGATAAGTTACCTAACCAACGTTTAAGTAGCGCTCCATTAGCAGCCATAATACCAGTATTGATTTCTTTAATCGCAAGTTGCTCAGGTGAAGCATCTTTTTGTTCGATAATACCTACTAGCTTGCCATTTTCACGGATCATCCGGCCATAACCTGATGGGTCATCTAAGGTAACCGTTAATACTGCTAAGCCTTTTTCTGGAGTCGCAGCAAGTAGCTTTTCTAAGGTCGTGCGTTTTGTTAGTGGCACATCACCATAGAGAATTAATACGGTGTCATCATCGGCAATGTGTTCTTTAGCAACAGCAACAGCATGACCCGTACCGAGTTGTTCTTCTTGTAATACCCAGTTTACTTGGTTGTGCGATAGGGCTTCTTGAAGCTGATCACGGCCATGACCGTAAACAAGATTTGTTTCACGAGCACCAAGGGCAGTGGCATTATCGATAACGTGCTGAACCATTGGTTTACCAGCAACTTTGTGTAATACCTTAGGTAGAGCAGAGCGCATACGGGTGCCTTTACCCGCAGCAAGAATAACGGTAGTCAGAGACATTAAAACAATATCCTTCTTTCTTTGTTTTAGGTGTGCAATATTTTGTGAGTTCTGGGAAACATACAAAGTTGTGTAAGTCACATCATGTGTAAATACGCAATCCTAATGCATTGGACTGAACCTTGAATGAAACAGCTATTCACTAATAATTTACACTATTGTAGCGAGCTTTGATGAAGGATATAAGTATAAATATAAAGTAGGGTGCTAAACGGTGAATTTTAGGCACAAAAAAGCCCACGTTAAGTGGGCTTTTCGAAAACCGAGTAGGCTTACTTTTTACGTAATTGTTGAATTACGCGAAGTTGAGCGATTGCTTCAGCAAGTTGCACTGCAGCTTGTTGATAATCTAACTCAGCAGTTGACGTATTCGCCATTTGCTCTTCAGCATCACGTTTAGCTTTTTCAGCCGCTTGCTCGTCTAGGTCTTCACCACGTACTGCAGTATCTGCAAGAATCGTGATGCGATCCGGTTGAACTTCTAGCGTGCCGCCAGCAATATACATCACGTCTTCGTGACCAAATTGCTTAACTAAACGTACCATACCAGGTTTTAGGGCAGTTAATAATGGAGCGTGACCATAGTTAACACCAAGGTCACCTTCACTACCACTCACTTGAATCGATTCAACCAGACCAGAGAACAAGCTCTCTTCTGCGCTTACTACGTCAAGATGTACAGTCATAGCCGCCATACTACCCTCCTAATTACATGCTTTTGGCTTTTTCTTGAGCTTCTTCAATAGAGCCAACCATGTAGAACGCTTGCTCTGGCATATCATCAAACTCACCGTTTAAGATACCTTTGAAGCCAGCAATTGTGTCTTTAAGTGACACGTATTTACCAGGCGCGCCTGTGAATACTTCAGCAACGAAGAACGGCTGAGATAGGAAACGCTGGATTTTACGTGCACGAGATACAACTTGCTTATCTTCGTCAGAAAGCTCGTCCATACCTAGGATTGCGATGATGTCTTTAAGTTCTTTATAACGTTGAAGAACTGTTTGAACGCCACGCGCAGTATCGTAGTGCTCTTGACCGATTACTAGTGGGTCAAGTTGACGTGAAGATGAATCAAGTGGGTCTACCGCAGGGTAGATACCAAGTGAAGCGATATCACGAGAAAGTACTACTGTTGCATCTAAGTGAGCAAACGTTGTTGCTGGAGATGGGTCAGTTAAGTCATCCGCAGGTACGTATACCGCTTGGATTGAAGTGATTGAACCCGTCTTAGTAGATGCGATACGCTCTTGAAGTACACCCATTTCTTCAGCAAGAGTTGGTTGGTAACCTACTGCTGAAGGCATACGACCTAGAAGTGCTGATACCTCTGTACCCGCTAGAGTATAACGGTAGATGTTATCAACGAAGAAAAGTACGTCACGACCTTCGTCACGGAACTTCTCAGCCATAGTAAGACCAGTTAACGCTACGCGTAAACGGTTACCCGGTGGCTCATTCATTTGACCGTATACTAGAGATACTTTGTCTAGTACGTTTGAGTCGTTCATCTCATGGTAGAAGTCATTACCCTCACGAGTACGCTCACCAACACCTGCGAATACTGAGTAACCGCTGTGCTCGATTGCGATGTTACGGATAAGTTCCATCATGTTTACGGTTTTACCAACACCGGCACCACCGAATAGACCAACTTTACCACCTTTAGCGAATGGACATACAAGGTCGATTACCTTGATACCAGTCTCTAAAAGTTCTACTGAACTTGATTGTTCTTCATAAGAAGGTGCTGCACGGTGAATAGACATACGCTCTTCTTCACCAATTGGACCAGCTTCATCAATAGGGTTACCTAATACGTCCATGATACGACCTAGTGTCTTCGTACCTACTGGAACGTGGATTGGCTGACCTGTACCTTCTACTGCAGTACCACGACGTAAACCGTCAGTAGTACCAAGTGCGATACCACGTACCACACCGCCACCTAGCTGTTGTTGAACTTCTAAAGTTAAACCAGCTAAGTCGCCATCTGTTACTTTTAGTGCGTCATATACGGCTGGCACGTTGTCTTGTGGAAATTCGATATCCACAACGGCGCCGATAATTTGGACGACCTTACCTAAACTCATGTCTATTCCTCTCATTAAACTTTGCCGAAGCGTTAAACTGCTGCCGAACCGCCAACAATCTCACTAATTTCTTGTGTGATTGCAGCTTGACGAGCCTTGTTATAAACAAGCTGTAACTCATCCATAAGGTCGCCTGCGTTATCAGTTGCAGCTTTCATTGCAACCATACGGGCAGCCTGTTCAGAGGCAGCGTTCTCAACTACACCTTGGTATACTTGAGACTCAATAAAGCGTACTAACAGAGCTTCTAAAATTGCTTCTGGGTTTGGCTCATATAAGTAATCCCAAGAATGTTGAGATACTTCTTCTTCAGCTTTTGGCAAAGGGAGTAACTGATCGATTGTTGGCTCTTGCTTCATAGTATTAACGAACTTGTTAAATACTACGTATAAGCGGTCAATTTTACCTTCAGAGTATGCATCTAGCATTGTCTTTACAGGACCAATAACGTCTTGTAGTGAAGGTGTATCTCCTAAGTTCGCTTTTTTAGCGACTAACTTACCGCCAAAACGTTGGAAAAAGCCAGCTGCTTTGCTACCTAAAGTAGTAAACTCAGCTTCAACGCCTTTTTCTTTCCACGCTTTAACATCTAGGGCAACTTTTTTGAACTCGTTTGAGTTCAAGCCACCACATAGACCACGGTCAGTAGAGATAACAATATAACCAACTCGTTTTACTTCACGCTCTTCTAAGAAAGGGTGAGTAAAATCAAGATTTGCTTGAGCAACACGACCAATCACTTGGCGTAAGTTTTCAGCGTATGGACGGCTTGACGCCACACGTTCCTGCGCTTTTTTCATTTTAGACGCAGCAACCATTTCCATTGCGCTGGTGATCTTTTGAGTATTCTTGATACTCCCGATCTTGCTTTTAATCTCTTTTCCGCTGGCCATGACTCTCTCTCCGAATCAGGTGGGCTTTAGTTGCCTAAAGCTCACCATTCATAACTAAATTACCAAGTTTGCGTCGACTTGAACTTCTCTAGAAGTTCTTTAAGTTGAGCTTCAATCTCAGCGTTGTAGTTACCAGTTTCATTGATTTGAGCCATTAGCTCTGCGTATGTGCTGTTTGCATAAGAAATTAGGCCAGCTTCGAAATCCATGATTTTCGCGATTTCGATGTCTTTAAGGTAGCCTTTTTCAGCAGCAAATAGCGACAGAGACATTTCAGCAACAGACATTGGTGCGTACTGTTTCTGCTTCATTAGCTCTGTTACGCGCTCACCATGCTCTAATTGAGCACGTGTTGCATCGTCAAGGTCAGACGCGAACTGCGAGAACGCAGCTAATTCACGGTACTGAGCTAACGCTAGACGGATACCACCACCTAGTTTCTTAACGATTTTAGTTTGCGCTGCACCACCAACACGAGATACCGAGATACCAGCGTTAACAGCTGGACGGATACCTGAGTTGAATAAGTCAGTTTCTAAGAAGATCTGACCATCGGTGATAGAGATAACGTTTGTCGGTACGAACGCAGAAACGTCGCCGCCTTGAGTTTCAATGATTGGCAATGCCGTCAATGAACCTGTTTTACCTTTCACTTCACCATTAGTGAACTTCTCAACGTAATCAGCGTTTACACGTGATGCACGCTCTAGAAGACGTGAGTGAAGGTAGAATACGTCACCTGGGTATGCTTCACGGCCTGGTGGACGCTTAAGTAGTAATGAGATTTGACGGTAAGCAACAGCTTGCTTAGATAAATCATCATATACGATTAGCGCGTCTTCACCACGGTCACGGAAGTATTCACCCATAGTACAACCAGAAAATGGTGCTAGGTACTGAAGTGCCGCAGATTCAGAAGCAGATGCAACAACAACAATCGTGTTTTCTAATGCACCGTGCTCTTCTAATTTACGTACTACGTTAGCGATAGTAGATGCTTTTTGACCAACTGCAACGTACACACACTTAACGCCTGTACCTTTTTGGTTGATGATAGCATCGATTGCTAATGCAGTTTTACCAGTTTGGCGGTCACCGATCACAAGCTCACGTTGACCACGACCTACTGGGATCATCGCATCGATAGATTTATAACCAGTTTGTACTGGCTCATCTACTGATTGACGTTCGATAACGCCTGGTGCGATTTTCTCAACAGGTTCAAAACCGTCGTTATCTAAAGCGCCTTTACCGTCGATAGGTGCACCTAGTGTGTTAACAACACGACCAAGTAGACCACGACCAACAGGAACCTCTAGGATACGACCAGTTGATTTAACTTTTACGCCTTCTTTAAGGTCAGCGTAAGGACCCATTACTACAGCACCTACTGAGTCACGCTCAAGGTTTAGTGCGATAGCATAACGGTTGCCAGGAAGCTCAATCATCTCACCTTGCATACAGTCAGCAAGACCGTGGATGCGGATGATACCGTCAGTAACAGATACGATAGTACCTTCGTTACGAGCTTCACTTACAACTTCGAACTGCTCAATACGTTGTTTGATCAGATCTGAAATTTCAGTGGAATTAAGTTGCATGCTCTTTTTCCCAATTACGATTGTAGTGATGTAGCTAAGCGGGCTAATTTGCCACGTACTGAGCCGTCGATTACAGTGTCACCCGCCTTAATGATAAGACCGCCAACAACTGTAGTATCTTCACTACAATTCAGCTTAACTTTGCGTGCGAAACGTTTTTCAAGTGCCGCTACCAATGTTGCTTGCTGCTCAGCAGCAAGCGGTGTTGCAGAAATCACGTCAACGTCGATTTCTTTGTCGTAGTCCGCTTTAAATTCAGCGAATAACTCAGCAACAGCAGGCAGTGCAACTAAACGTCCATTTTCAGCCATCACCTTGATTAGGTTCTGACCTTGTTCGTTGAGCTGCTCTGCACAGATCTTGATAAACAGATCTGCTTGTTCAGTAGCAGTAGGCAATCCAGCTAGCGCGGCAGCGGCTTGCTCGTTGCTGGCAACGTGGCCAGCAAAGAACAGCATGTCGTTCCAACTTTCAACAGTGCCTTTTTCAACGGCAAGTTCAAAAGCCGCTTTAGCGTATGGGCGAGCGATAGTAGCCAATTCAGACATGCTCATACCCTCCTAATTACAGCTCAGCGACAAGTTTTTCAACGATGTCACTGTGTGCGGCTTGATTGATTTCGCGCTCTAAAATCTTCTCAGCACCAACCACTGCCAGCGTCGCTACTTGTTTACGTAGTTCTTCTGTTACACGGTTACGCTCTGCTTCGATTTCAGAGTGCCCTTGAGCAATAATTTTTTCACGCTCTTGTTGACCACGAACAGTTTCTTCGTCAACGATTAGCGTGGCACGCTTTTTAGCTTGTTCAATGATATCAGCCGCTTGAGCTTTTGCCTCTTTAAGCTGCTCAGCAGCTTTCTTTTGCGCAAGTTCTAAGTCTTTTTCGGCTCTATCAGAGGCAGCTAAACCATCTTCGATTTTCTTCTGGCGAGCTTCAATTGCACCATTTAGTGGTGGCCATACGTATTTCATACAGAAAAGTACGAAAACCGTAAATGCAATTAATTCACCGATAAGAGTGGCTGTTAAGTTCACGACCGCTCCTCCTTAAAATAGTAAGCTGTTCAAAAAATAATATTAAAGTACGAACAACAATACCATTGCGATACCAACACCGATCATAGCTACGGCATCGATTAGACCAGCAAGGATGAACATCTTAACTTGTAATGAAGGTGCAAGCTCAGGTTGACGAGCACAAGCTTCTAGGAATTTACCACCCATGTTACCGAAGCCGATAGCAGTACCGATTGCACCGAAGCCGATAAGTAGAGCAACAGCGATGTACTTAAGACCAATCATTAGTTCCATTTTTTTCTCCAAAGTTTCAATTGTAAATTAAAGTTAAAATTTAAAAGTGTAAAAAATTAGTGATTATCTGAGCTTGCCATGCTTAGGTATACGATTGTAAGCATCATGAATACGAATGCTTGCAGTACGATTACTAAGATGTGGAATACAGCCCAAATAAAGTGCAACGGTAGTTGCATTAAACCAACTGCGCCGATCAAGATGAAAATCAACTCACCAGCATATAAGTTACCGAATAAACGCAGTGCTAACGAGAACGGCTTAGCAACTAAAGCGATTGTTTCTAGTAATAAGTTACATGGGATTAAGAACACCATCGCTAGCTTGTTATTAGAGCTAAACGGGTGAAGGGTTAATTCAGCTAAGAATCCGCCAATCCCTTTGATTTTGATTGCGTAACCGATCATCAGAATGAATACACCAATAGCAAGTGCAGCAGTCATGTTGATGTCTGTTGTAGGTACAATCTTCATGTAAACATCGTGAGAATCCATACCAAATGCTTGCTCGCCAACGAAGCCAGCGAATGCAGGTAGGAAATCAACCGGAATCAAGTCCATTAAGTTCATTAAGAACACCCAAACGAAAATCGTTAGAGCTAATGGAGCGATTAATGCGCTTTTACCGTGGTATGTGTCACGTACGTTGTCGCCAACGAACTCAACGATCATTTCAATGAAACACTGAAATTTACCAGGTACACCGGTATTTGCTTTCTTAGCGGCACTACGGAAGATCCATAAAAATACAAGACCTAGACCGATTGACCATGCGAGGGTATCTATATTCCATGTCCAGAAACCACTGTCTGCACACGCTTTGTTGAAGGCAAGACCAGCGTCGGTCGAGCACATCTTAGCGTTAGTTAAGTGGTGCTGAATATGGCTTGATAGAGTTACTTCTTCTGCAGCCATGTTATATCCCAAAAGTTAATGATTAAAAAAAACGGGCGCAAACAATCCGCTAAATAACACCAATACATAAACACAGAAAAACGGTAATAAAACGACCGTATAAGACTTCAGTATCAGTGCAAACAAAACGATTGTTAGCATAAATTTTAATCCGTTGCCGCGCTTTAGCGAGGCATACACTTGATTTACTCGACTTGCACCCATATAACGGAATGCATAGACAGCAAATACAAAATTAGGGAGTAGTGCAACAGCTCCGCCAGCAAGCGCTGACTGGCCGGCATTGACTCCCCAACCTATAAAAACAATTACTGCAGCGATTAATGCTACGATACCCTGAAGACAAATTAATTTAAATGCGGCAAGCCTATACGGCCTTGCTAACCTATTAGTCACGTTTTGTTAACCTTTAGAACGTTAAATTGTCAGGGTATGAAAACTGGCGAAATTATACTGATTCCTACCAGTTTTGCAACTTGAGTCGACCCTTTGTAGTGCAAAAACACCACAAATGTCTCTTTTTGGACATGTTATTAATTAATGACGGGAATAGTCTTAATTTATACGGCTTAAAATGCCATCCAACTCATCAAGAGTTGTATAAGAGATAACCAGTTTGCCTTTGCCTTTTTTATTGTAGTTTATTTCTACTTTAGCGCCTAAATTTTCAGCAAGTTTTTGTTCTAACTGTTTGACATCCGGATCTTTTTCTTGCACTTCTTTTTTCGGAGCAGGTTCTAAGATAGACCGAACTAATTTCTCAGTTTCACGAACAGTCAACGCTTTAGCAACCGCTAATCTAGCAGCATCTGACTGCGCTTCGCCTTCAAGTGCCAATAAACAGCGTGCATGGCCCATTTCGATGTCGCCATGTTCTAACAAGATTTTAACATCTTCATTAAGGTTATTTAGACGTAGTAAATTAGTCACAGTCGTACGCGATTTACCTACAGCTTCGGCGACTTGTTGATGAGTGAGTTCAAATTCGTTAAGTAAACGATTCAATGCAATCGCTTCTTCCATCGCGTTTAGGTCTTCACGTTGGATATTTTCAATCAATGCGATTGCAACGGCTGCTTCATCTGGCACATCTTTGATGATACATGGAACAGCATCTAATTTTGCAAGTTGAGCAGCACGCCAACGACGCTCACCAGCAATAATTTCATATTTGTCTGCACCAATTTGGCGCACAACAATTGGCTGAATGATGCCTTGAGCACGAATTGAGCTGGCTAACTCTTCTAGCGCTTCTTCAGACATGTCTTTACGCGGTTGATATTTACCCGATTGTAAAAACTCAATCGCTAATTTTTGCAGCTCACCTTTGCTTTGCTCGGCAACGACCTCAGAGACTTGCTCTGGTGTTGCTGTCGCTTGTTGCTGATTATTTGCACTTGGGGCAGGTTTTGATGAACTTAATAAAGCGTCGAGTCCTCGGCCTAAACCGCGTTTTTTAGCAGACATGTTATTTTTTTACCTCGAAGTTAGGCTACTGCTGAAGATGTTTTCTCTTTTCTACGTAACATTTCGCCGGCTAGGGCTAAGTAAGCTTTAGCACCACTTGATGCACGGTCATAATACATGGCAGGGGCACCAAAACTCGGCGCTTCTGCTAAACGGACATTACGTGGGATAACGGTACGATATACTTTATCGCCAAAATGTTGTTTGAGTTGTTCTGATACATCATTTGCAAGGCGATTGCGCGGATCATACATGGTGCGCAAAATCCCTTCAATTGTTAACGCTGGATTTACTAGCTTAGATAGCTGCGTAATGGTATCCATTAATGCCGTTAAACCTTCAAGGGCATAATACTCACATTGCATCGGAACTAAAATCGAATCTGCGGCAGCCATGGCATTAACAGTAAGCATGTTAAGTGAAGGCGGGCAGTCGATAAAAATGAAATCGTATTGGTCTTGAATTTGTTCAAGCGCATTACGTAAACGCACTTCACGAGCAAACAATTCCATTAGTTTAACTTCAGCGGCAGTCACATCGCCATTAGCAGCAATTAAGTGATACTCACCTGAGGTTTCTTTATTGATCACTTCATCGATTGGTGTTTCTTCAATCAATAAATCGTAAATAGTCGCAACATCACCGTATTTATCGACACCACTACCCATGGTAGCGTTTCCTTGCGGATCAAGATCGATTAATAACACTTTACGCTTCGTCGCGGCCATCGATGCCGCGAGATTCACAGCGGTGGTTGTTTTACCAACACCACCTTTTTGGTTTGCTAATGCGATGACTTTTGCCACAGTGCTCTGATCCCTAGTCTTTAGATAGAATGATTAGATGTCTTTGCGCATCTAACTCAGGTACTTCCAAGCTGATTTTTTCATCAAACTTAATACCTTTAGGTAATGAGTCTAGTTCTTCGCTCGGAAATACGCCTTTTAAGGCGATAAATTTACCTGAATGATCAATCAAGTGCGCACACCAGTCAACCATATCTTGTAAAGAGGCGAATGCACGACTTAATACACCATCTAATTTAACACTTGGTTGATATTCTTCAACTCTAGACTGCACTGGGGTTACATTTTCAAGGCCAAGTGCATGTTTTACCTGCATCAAAAAGCGCACGCGTTTACCTAAACTATCTAACAATACAAATTGTGTATCAGGTAAAGCGATGGCTAATACGATACCCGGTAAACCAGGACCCGTACCTACATCAATGTAATGTTTGCCTTTAAGGTGTGGTGCAACAACTAAGCTATCCATAATATGTTTAACCATCATTTCTTCAGGTAAACGAACAGAGGTTAAGTTATACGCTTTGTTCCACTTGTCTAATAATTCAACATATTGCACAAGTTGTTGTTGCTGTTTTTCTGTTAGCGCAATATCAGTTTGCGCTAACAGCGAAGTTAATTGTTGTTGTAACACTGTATTCCTCACCAACTACGCAGTCTTGCGCAGTAAGCCTTGCTTTTTCAGATAGACTAATAATAGCGAAATAGCAGCAGGGGTGATACCTGAAATACGTGACGCTTGGCCAATTGTATCTGGACGACTATCAGTAAGCTTTGCGATAACCTCATTTGATAAACCAGAAACAGTTGAATAATCAAAGTCTTTTGGTAATACAGTTTGTTCATGACGTAGCTGCTTATTGATCTCATCTTGCTGACGAGCAATATAGCCTGCGTACTTAGTATGGATCTCAACTTGCTCAAGTGCAGCTTGGTTATCAAACTCAGAACCTAAACCATCGATTGCCATTAAGTCGTTATAACGAATTTCAGGACGGCGGATCAGATCTTCAAGGCTCGCTTCACGAGTCAGTGGTGTTTTTAATAATGCATTTACTTGATCAACAGCAACGTGATCTTTGTGGATCCATGTTTCTTTTAAACGTTGCGTTTCTTTTTCGATGATTTCCATTTTTTCGTTAAATGCAGCCCAACGAGCATCGTCAACTAAGCCAAGTTCACGGCCTTTTTCAGTTAAACGAATGTCGGCATTATCTTCACGAAGTAATAAACGGTATTCAGCACGGCTAGTAAACATACGGTACGGTTCTTTAGTACCTAATGTTGCTAGGTCGTCAATGAGTACACCTGTGTATGCTTCATCACGGCGTGGTGTCCAAGACTCTTTGCCTTGTACTTGTAATGCGGCGTTCATACCCGCAATTAAACCTTGTGCGCCTGCTTCTTCGTAACCGGTTGTACCATTGATTTGGCCTGCGAAGAATAAACCATTAATAAACTTAGTTTCTAATGATTGCTTTAAGTCGCGCGGATCAAAGAAGTCATACTCAATCGCATAACCAGGACGACAAATGTGTGCATTTTCAAAACCAGTGATTGATTGCACAATTTCAAGCTGTACATCAAACGGTAAGCTCGTTGAAATACCATTTGGATATAATTCGTATGATGTTAAACCTTCTGGCTCAACAAAGATTTGATGTTTGTCTTTATCAGCAAAACGTACGATCTTATCTTCGATTGAAGGGCAGTAACGTGGACCAATACCTTCAATTACACCTGAATACATAGGTGAGCGATGTAAGTTATTGCGGATCACATCATGTGTTTTTTCATTTGTATAAGTGATGTAACACGGGATCTGCTGTGGGTGATCCGATTGTTTACCCATAAATGAGAATACAGGCGTTGGGGTATCACCAGGCTGTTCTTGCATCTTGCTAAAATCAACAGTACGCGCATCAATACGAGGAGGCGTCCCTGTTTTTAAGCGATCAACACGGAAAGGTAATTCACGTAAACGCTCAGCAAGTGCAATAGAAGGTGGATCACCGGCACGACCGCCTTTGAAGTTCTCTAAACCAATATGGATCTGACCACCTAAGAAAGTACCTACGGTAAGAACCACAGAAGGCGCGCTAAAACGAAGACCCATTTGCGTTACAACACCGATTACTCGATCACCTTCAACGATTAGATCGTCACATGATTGTTGGAAGATCTTTAAGTTTTCTTGATGTTGTAAAGTATGTTGAATAGCTGCTTTATACAAAGCACGGTCAGCTTGTGCACGTGTAGCACGTACTGCAGGACCTTTAGATGAGTTTAAAGTACGAAATTGAATACCGCCTTTATCAATAGCCTGAGCCATTGCACCACCAAGAGCATCGATCTCTTTAACTAAATGGCCTTTACCAATACCGCCAATTGCCGGATTACAAGACATTTGACCAAGGGTATCCATATTATGAGTTAGCAATAGGGTATTCATGCCCATGCGAGCAGATGCTAATGCAGCTTCAGTACCTGCATGTCCACCACCTACAACAATAACATCAAAACGTTCGTGAAAAATCATTTATGGGATCCTACTTAATCGACCAGCAAAACTTTGTAAAGGGAGCGTATTCTACCTAGAAATTTAGAGAAGATAAATGATTAAACAGTGCTCAAGATCTAAGTGGGTGATCTCTAATAATATAAAGGATCTTTTAAAGAGATCTTTTATTACTCTTACTACTAGTAACGGCTAGATCTGTTGATAATGCTCGCTTTACTATTTAAAACATGATCTTAACGCAGATCTAAAGGTGTTAATATGATCGGATCTTCCCGCGTAAAAGCTTTGATCAAAAGGGCTATTTATACACAGGGCAATATCGATTGGATCTTATCCAAGGGATAAACTAGGTTAAAATCGCAGTTAGATCAGTGTTTATCCACAATCTGATCTAAATTATCAGTAAATTGTGGGTAACTTTTATAACAACGATCAATACCGATCGGCTTAATTGAGCCCTGCTGATTCGATCCAGCTTGGTAACCAGGCTAATGCCGTGTCTTCTGGCAATGCTTCATCAAGAATATTTAGCTCTAAGCGTTCTGCCACGCGGTTTGCGCCTTTATTAGCTAATAACTCATCTAGATTACGGCCTGCATAGTTATAGGTGTCGTAACTAGTGTCACCTAATCCGATCACACTGTAGTTTAATCCTTTAAGATCAGCCTGTTGGTTAATAGACTCAACAAATGGCAGTAGGTTCTCTGGGTAGTCTCCCGCGCCGTATGTAGAAGTACATAACAACCAAATAGTATCTTGCTGATCAATATCATCAAATACAGGCTGTTCATGAAGCTGCACTTGGATCCCTTGTTGTTCAAGGGCTTCTGCTAGTTGCTCTGCCACGTATTCTGCAGATCCCATTTGGCTGCCAACGATGATATTTACTGATTGCATGTGATTGATCATGTATAGAAATAAGTGGCCACATGATAACTAAGTTAGGGTGTGAGTAAAGCTTTGAATTACGATCTGAATAAGTTTTTCTGCTTAAAATGACAGCTTTAATTCAATGCTTTTTATAATCTACTGTTTTTAATGGTTTTTTATTTTTATTCATAAATCAAACCCTTTGATCAAGCTGTTAATAAATTTGGGGAAAGTTCTGATCAAGCTAAATATTGGAAACTGTATAACTTTGCTAAGTTGTTGATCTTTAATTGTGTGTAAGCGCTTAAATTTTCAGATCTGATAAAAATAGTGAGTATGATCGTTTTGTGGATAGATCGCTTGTTGATAACGATCGGTTTGCAATTTGCGATCAATAAAATAGATCGAAAAAAACTTAAATAAGCGCTAATAAAGGCTGTTTTTAAGAAAATTAGTTATCAAAAAGGGCTGTTGTATGAAAATAAATTCAAATTTTCGCGTTTTTTTATGATCAAATCAGCCTTTAGATCTAAAAAAGCCCCAAATGTGGATAACATTTTTAGCTAAATTCGATCTTAAAAGCTGTTTTGATCTGATTTTTTAGCTCGCTAAGTTAGTTTTCGATCTGAGTTAAACTGGTTTTTATCGTATTACCGACTAGATCATAGAGCGAATTACCCAATGAAAACCGTTTTGCACCACCAGCGAAAGCGGCTTTTGCTGAGTTAAAATTGCTCATTGCCATCACATTTAATGGCATATCTATTGTGTTAGCTAAGCTGGTTATGTGCTCTATGTTAGTTAAGCCGGGCACAAACAGACCGTCTGCACCTGTATCTTGATACGCTTTCGCTCGCTTTAATGTTGCTTGAAAAGGGGAGTCATTAACAAAGTAGGTATCGGTTCTGGCGTTTATAAATAAACCACCGAAGCCATTTTCGTTAAGTGCTTTTTTTATCTCACGAATAATAGTGCATTGCTGTTCGGTAGATCTCAGTGCGTTAGTGTCTTTATCTGAGTCCTCTATGTTGATGCCTACAACTCCTAACCTTGCTAACGCTAAAATGTTTTCGCTAATTTGCAGCGGATCGTTACTGTAGCCTGACTCTATATCCACAGAGAGTGGAATATGAAGGTGTTCGGTTAAGCTTTTAACCAGCGCTAACTGAGTTTGAAAAGAGATGTTTTCACCATCAGCTAACCCTAAACTTGCCGCAATTCCCCAGCTGGTTGTTGCTACGGCTTTAGCTCCCGCAGCTTGGATGAATTGTGCTGAACTAAGATCCCATGCATTAGCGAGTACAAAGCCCCCATGCTGGTGGTGTAATTGGTGAAAGAGTTGATATTTGTCCATGATGTCCTCCGTTTAATGACATCGCTAGACTAATTGATATGAGGTTTATTACTGGCTGGTTTAGGGCCTGAACCGATAATTGATTACTGGACTAAAAACAAAAAAAGAGTCTTGCGACTCTTTTTTATAATATTGATGACCGGAATTTATTTACCGATACAGAACGAACTAAAGATTTTCCCTAGCAAGTCATCAGAGGTAAATTCACCCGTTATCTCATTTAAGAACTGTTGAGTTAGGCGTAACTCTTCAGCCAAGATCTCACCAGCAATATGCATCTCTAATTGCTCTTTGCCTGTGTTTAAATGATAGGCAGCATGATCAAGTGCATCTAAGTGACGACGGCGTGCCATAAATCCACCTTCTGTGGCACCTTGGAAACCTATACATGCCTTTAAGTGAGTACGAACTAACTCTATACCCTCTGCATTTTTAGCGCTTAAACGGATCACCGGATATTGATCATGTTCATCCATACCGACATTTTCACCGGAAATATCGGCTTTATTTCGGATCACAGTAACACCCATCCCCTCTGGTAACTTGGCCATGAACTCTGGCCAAATATCATGAGGATCAGTGGCTGATGTGTCTGTGCCGTCTAACATAAATAGTACGCGATCGGCTTGGTTAATTTCATCCCATGCGCGTTCAATACCAATTTGCTCTACTTTATCTGGGCTTTCACGCAGGCCAGCGGTATCAATAATATGTAGTGGCATACCATCAATGTGAATATGTTCGCGTAATACGTCACGTGTTGTACCCGCTATTTCGGTCACGATGGCTGCATCACGGCCAGCTAACGCATTGAGTAGGCTTGATTTACCAGCGTTAGGGCGACCCGCAATAACAACACGCATACCTTCACGCATGATGCTACCTTGTTTAGCTTGCTGAGTTACATTCTCTAAGTGATCAATAATGGCATTGAGATCTGCGGATACTTTACCGTCTGATAAAAAGTCGATTTCTTCATCAGGAAAATCAATCGCAGCTTCAACATACATACGTAGGTGAATGACTTTCTCCACCAGCGTTTCAATATGTTTAGAGAATTCACCTTGCAGTGATTGGAGGGCGCTTTTTGCTGCCTGTTCACTGGTTGCATTAATTAAATCGGCAATTGCCTCTGCTTGAGTTAAATCAAGCTTATCATTCATAAATGCGCGCTCAGAGAACTCACCTGGTTTTGCTAAACGTACACCTTCAATTTGGCTAATTTCTTTTAATAGCATATCTAATACAACAGGGCCGCCGTGACCTTGTAGTTCTAGTACGTCTTCGCCGGTAAATGAATTTGGCCCTTGGAAGTAAATAGCAATACCTTGGTCAAGCTGTTCACCGCTCAAGCTTTTAAATGGTACATAGTCTGCGTAACGCGTTTTAGGACAACGGCCAATAATCTGTTCTGCCACTGTTTTAGCTAAGCTACCAGAGACGCGAATAATACCAACCCCACCACGTCCTGGTGCGGTCGCTTGTGCTGCAATTGTGTCTTGATTAATCATGCGATGAAATAATGCCAATAAAAGAATGAATGCTGGCTCTATTGTAACCTATGGCTTAATTTCATGCGAATAGCTGTTTGAGTAATGAGGTAGCAAAAGTCTGATGTAAGTAATACTTTATTTAGCTTTAATTAATAATAAACACTCATTGAAAATGATAACTATATTCATTAACATGTTGCGCATTCTAAATCTTATCGTTTTTTATTATGCGTCTTTCTGCTGTTTTTATTGCACTTGCTGCTGGTTTTTCGGGCGTTGCCCATGCTCAAACTGAAGTGACTACTTCGGATCAAAGTGATTCAAAAGAACTCGAAAAAATAGAAGTTGTTGGCCG
Source organism: Pseudoalteromonas sp. S1650 (assembly GCF_005887195.1). Lineage (NCBI taxonomy): Bacteria > Pseudomonadati > Pseudomonadota > Gammaproteobacteria > Alteromonadales > Pseudoalteromonadaceae > Pseudoalteromonas > Pseudoalteromonas sp. S1650. The sequence continues at coordinate 19,580 of NZ_PNDF01000096.1, forward strand.
TGCGTTTTCTTTATATCGCCCAACCGAGTCAAGCTTTGCTACTCGTACTAATACACCTTTAGAGAAAATTCCTCAGTCAATTCAAATTTTGCCGCAGGAGCTGATTAGTGATCAGGCTGCTCGCCAAATTACCGACCTTTATAGCAATATAGCTGGTGTTAATGCCTTTAGTTATTCAGGCGTGACATTCCGTGGTTTCCGCCAAGATGAGATTTTATATGATGGTGTAAAGGGCGACCCTTTCAATGGCTTTGCGGTACCGCAATTATTTAATATTGAACAAGTTGCGGTGTTAAAAGGGCCTGCTGGCGCTATATACGGTAGTGGTAATCCGGGTGGTATTATTAACTATGTAACTAAGAAGCCTAAATTCACCAGTGAACACAGTATTGAAGTTGAAGTAGGTAATGATGACTTCTTCAGTGGTGCATTAGAAAGCACTGGAACATTGAGTGAATCACTTGATAATCATGCTTACCGTGTTGGTCTTTACCGTGATACTGAAAAGCCATTCCGTGCTAATACTAGCAGCGATAATACCATTGTTGATCTTGGTTATACGTGGCTTATAAACAGTGCAACCGAATTGACCACTCAGTATACTTATATAGAGCAAGAGTTGGGTGGGGCACGTTTACGTGGTGTACCTGCTGATGATAATGGCAATTTTCTAACTGATATTAGCTGGAATCATAACGAGGCGACAGACTTTCAAAATGTTGAAGCCCATGTCTATCAGGCAACTTTAAAACATGAGTTTAATGATGTTTGGCGCACAGATGTCACAGCACGTTATTTTGATAACAAAGAAGTGCAAAACTACCATGAACCAAGAGGCCTCGTTGATACAGATGACGACGGTATTGTTGATTGGAGTCATCGTGAGTTTCGTGATCAAGTACGTGAGAACGAAGGCTTTAGCTTAACAGCTAATGCGATTGCGGAGTTTGCATTTGCTAATATGCAGCATCAAGTGCTGTTTGGTAGTGACTGGTATAAACATGATTTTGAAAGCGTTTACCGTACAGCTACGCAACAAAGTAAAGGTGGCCCAGTACCAGGACTTGATCTTAACAACCCTGAGTATGGTTTAACCTCTGCTGATGATTATGATCTTGATAGTATTACCCCACGGCTTGGCAAAACGAATAGCACCCGCTTTGGTGCCTACTTGCAAGATCAACTAGATATCACCGCTAATTGGAGTGTGACAGCTGGTTTAAGGTATGACCGCTTTGAAGATAAAGATCTGTTAAATCAAACCGAGTTTTCTGATAGCGACTTAACCTACCGTATTGGTACCAGCTATAATATTAACAATATGTTCTTCCCTTATGCGCTACATGGCACTGGCTTTGTGCCGCAAAGTGCGAGTAATCAAGAAACAGCAAAGGGCGGTCCGTTCTCGCCAGAGACTAGCCGTATTAACGAGTTAGGCTTAAGAACCAAACTATTAGCAGACACGCTTGCTGTTAATATGGCTGTGTACGATATTGTCCGCGAAAATATCCTGCAGCCTAGCTTATTAGGTGATGTTGCAGGTGACGGCGTTGATGACTTAGTTGCCGTTGGTGAAGTACAAAGTAAGGGCTTTGAACTTGAAGTGGTTGGTGACATCACTGATAGCTGGGTAGTGACTGCAAGCTACGCTTATAATGATACCCGTATTACTAAAGCCAACGACAGTATTACCAATCAAATTCCTGATAGCGATAAATTTGCTAACGCGCCGCAAAATACTCTAGGTATATGGACACGCTATGAGCTACCTAGCTTATCGTCATCTATTTCTGCAGGCTTAGATTATGTTGATGAACAGCTTAGTTTAGGCGGTCAACGTGTTAAACCTTACACTGTTTACAACATGGCGTGGCAAACAACCGTTGATAACTGGCAATGGCAGCTATCAGTTAAGAACCTATTTGATAAAGAATACGCAAGCAGTGGCTTTATCGAACGAACAGGGCACTTTCCTGGTGAACCACGTCGTGTTTATTTAAGTGCTAAATACAGCTTTTAATGGTGGCGTGTGAACGCTAAAAGTTGGTTTAACTTACATTCTTGGGCAGGACTCTTTGTTGGAGTCCTGCTTTTTGTTACCTGCGTATCGGGAACACTCGCTACGTTAAGTCATGAACTCGAGTACTTAACAGACGCTAAGTACCGTGCATTAACTTCTTCTGCCTCTACTAACTACCTAGCTATCGAAAACACCCTTAATCAGCATTATCCGCAAGCTCAATTACTTTATATCCAACGTCATAAGCAAGATTACCTTGCCATTGAAGCGGCTCTTAAAGTCGATGATTCATTTCGCTTTGTTTATTTAGATGCTGCAACGGGTCGCTTACTCGGTGAAGGAGAGTGGGCGCGGATATCGCGGTTTTTACGTAACTGGCATATGAACTTATCGATGGGCTGGACGGGTAAATTAATCGTCACCAGTTTGAGTATTTTACTCGTTATTTTATTGGTTTCGAGTTTTTATGTGTATCGGCGCTGGTGGCAAGGCTTTATGAAAAAGCCTGCTGCGCTAAGCCTTTATAAACGTAGTAGTTGGTCTGATTGGCATAAGCTGTTTGGGCTTTGGAGTTTATGGTTTATTGCTGTGATGGCCATCACAGGAGTTTGGTATCTGGTAGAACATGGGCTGCAAACCGCGAAGGTACCTCACTATGTCTCTAGTCCACCAGCTGTGAGTGAGTTTAAGGAACAAAGCCCTCGCAAAGGTCTATCGCCAATTAGTTTAGCTGCTGCTTATGAAGCCGCTCAACAGGCATTCCCTAGTCTTGATATTCGCTATATTCGTTATCCTAATAAAGCGTATCAGCCTATTGAAGTGCGTGGTTATAACGATGATATTTTATTGCGCCTGCGTGCTAACCGGGTTTATTTAAAACCAAGCTCCGGTGAAGTTCTTGGCATACAAAAAGGGGAAGAACTAAACCTGCTTCCACGCATTAAAGACACCGCTGATCCGCTGCACTTTGGTAACTTTTCAGGCATTGGTACTAAGCTTATTTGGGGGCTATTTGGTGCATTGATGAGCTTTGTAAGCGCTGCTGGCATCTATATGAGTTGGCTTAGGGTTAAGCGTAAATCAACGGCTGTAAAGTGGCTTGGTTTATCTGGGGTGGTTGCAATCGGCTTGGTGGTTGCTTCGTTACTAACAACGAGTTTGAGCTTTACTGAACGCAGTGTGCCTAATCAAGTTTATTCTCCTATTCTCGGTTAGCTTTTTTCAGGCATTAAAAAAGGCGCAGTTAGCGCCTTTTTTATTGGGTTAAGAGTTTAGCCTCTTACCTTAATACCTTTTTTCTCCATACCGCGGTAGATGATTAGCATCTGAGCGATTGAGATAAGGTTCGATACTAACCAGTAAAGTACTAGGCCAGATGGGAACCATAAGAAGAAAATAGAGAATACTACTGGCATAAAGGTCATCATTTTTTGCTGCATAGGGTCAGTAACCGTCATAGGTTGCAGCTTTTGAGTGATGAACATACTTAAACCAAATAAAACCGGTAATACGTAGTATGGGTCCATTGCTGATAAATCATTTAACCATAAAACGAATTCAGCATGACGTAGCTCAGTTGATTCTAAGAATACGTAGAATAACGCTAAGAAGATTGGCATTTGTAGTAACAGCGGGAAACAGCCACCCATAGGGTTCACTTTTTCTTTGCGGTACATTTCCATCATAGCTTGACCGAATTTTTGACGGTCATCACCATACTTCTCTTTTAGGGCAGCCATTTTAGGCTGAAGTGCACGCATCTTCGCCATTGACGTGTATTGTGCTTTAGTAAGTGGGTACATTGCCGTTTTAACGATAACCGTGATTGCAATGATAGCTAGACCCCAGTTACCTAGGATGCTGTGTAACCACTTAAGTAGTACGAATAATGGTTGTGAAATAAACCATAACCAACCGTAGTCTACAGTTAGGTCTAAGTCTGGGTGAATTGCTTCTAGTACGTCAGACTCTTTCGGGCCCATGTAATAAGTTGAGCTAAGTGTTGCTTGCGTACCAGCTTGTACGTTAACTGCTTCACCTTTAGTACCAATAATTGCCGCATTACCAGCAACTAATTTGCTGTAAAGGGTATTTTGTTGGTCTTGCTTTGGTACCCACGCACTTACAAAGTAGTGTTGGATAAATGCAATGTAGCCGCCAGCTGTCGTGATGTTAAGGTTTTTATCAGCCATGTCTGAGAAGCTGTACTTTTCGTATGGCTCTTCTTCAGTACCAAATGCTGCACCTAAATAGTTTTGATCTACTAAGCTACCTTTTTCTTGTACAGTGCGTTTTACTTGCGTGTATAACTGAACTTGAATTGGATCAGCTGTTACGTTGTTTACTGTGTACTCTAAATCTACAGCGTAGTCGCCTTTTCTGAAGATATAAGTTTTAGTAAAGGTCACACCTTTACTGTCAGTAAACTCAAGTGGTACACGTAGCTCATCACCCGTTAAAGTGAATGCTTTTTGTGTGGTTTTATAAACAGGGCGACCAGCAACAGTTGCGTCAGGACCATTTAAACCAATTAAGCCACTTTGCGAGAAGTATTGCTTACCATCGAACTCACCTAATAGCATGTAAGGTGTGTTACTGCCTTTTTCTTCTTCGTACTGAAGTAAGTCTGTTTCAATAATGTCACCACCACGGGTGTCAATTTTAACAGTGAATACATCAGTTGTTACATCGATAACTGAGCGCTTTGCTGTCGTTACAGCTGGAACTTCACCGTCAGATGATGCTGGAATAAAGTCATCAGATTCTGGTGTTGTTGCGCCTAGTGTTTGTGTTGTGGCACTTGGATCAGCCTTTGGTGCGTTGTAGTCGTTATTCCATTCTTGAAATAATAAAAACGACACAAGCATCAAGCCGATTAATAAAAACGTGCGTTGCGATTCCATAACAGCTCTTATTTCTCGTGTTGGTGGTTAATATGATTTTTTGCCGGTACGGGATCATCCCCACCAGCATGTAAAGGGTGGCATTTTAATATGCGTTTAACAGCTAACCAACTGCCTTTTACACTTCCATGCAAATTAATTGCTTGAATAGCGTAACTAGAGCAGGTTGGATTAAAACGACAATGCGGGCCTAATAGTGGGCTTATCCATTTTTGATAGCCGCGTATTAGCATGACTAAACAGCGCTTTGGAATAGCAACAAGTGGTTTAAGTAACCTCATGATGTGTCTGCCCCTGCGTTAATTTAGTCAATGGATACCATGAATTTAAATTCCCATCGTAGAATTTTAAATGCATGATTAAAAGGTGAGCTAAAGATACCTTAATTAAGCCTGTAATTCTATTGCTATCAGGCTTGTTTATTAGATTTAGCTGATTTATTCGGGCGTTTTTTAAATGGTGGTGGTTTAGGTGCACCAGGCTTGCAGCGTTCGTTAATTTTTCGCCACAATTTATTTAGTTGCTTTGTCAGCTCTTCGTTTGACTGTTCATCAATACCACTTTTAACCATAAGCACAATATCAATGTTATCTAGTTTATGTTGATTTAAACGGAAACTTTCGCGAGCAAGTCGTTTAATTCGATTACGTTGACAGGCTTTTTTAACGCGTTTTTTTGCGACCGTGAGACCTAATCGAGGATTAGTTTGGTCATTGCGTTTAGCTAATAGGGTAAAGAAAGGAGTCGCAGCGCGTGCTGGTTCATTAAAGATTCGAGAGTAATGCGAGGGAGTTAACAGACGTAACTCCCTGCTGAAGCTAAAGTCTTCCACTTATATATTAAGCAGAAAGAACTTTACGGCCTTTAGCACGACGACGAGCTAATACTTTACGGCCATTTGCTGTTGCCATACGAGCACGGAAACCGTGTGTACGTTTGCGTTTTAAAACGCTAGGTTGAAAAGTTCTTTTCATAACAATTCCATCCGATCGGTTAAGGTTAAAACATCCTATGCAGGTCGCGATCCTGGCACAGGTGCCATTGCGAGCGCGAGATATTATAGATGAAGACAACAAAAGTCAATCATTAAAACGCTGCAGAGGCCGTAATTATATAGGATCCTTTTACCTGATCATATAGGATCATCATAAATAAGAAGTTTTCCACAGCCTCTGTATAAAAAGTGAATAAAAGCTTGGGAAAAGCCAATTCGATCGTAGAATTTGATCGCGATCTGGCTGCAAATTTGTTATGATCACTGTTCGAGCTTAAAAAATAATTTTCTTAAAAATCAGTGTTTTATTCTTTTATGTTGCTGAGATCATATTTTTCATAAAAATCAATCTTGTACTTGTGGATAAAGTACCTTCATAATAGTCGGTCTGGGCCAAGAAAGTTGGTCAAAGATTAGCAATAAATGTTTGATTTTCCATCATTAAAGATGAACGGGAATAAAAATTAAATCTCTGGGAGTTTAACTGTGTATCTGTCGGTTTGGCAAAGTTGTTTATATGTATTGCAAGATGAATTGCCTTCACAGCAATTCAGTATGTGGGTAAGACCACTTCAAGCAGAAAGTACCGAAGATACGTTGACTATATATGCACCTAACCGTTTTGTTTTGGATTGGGTGAGAGAAAAGTATTTAAACCGTATTAATGAACTACTCGTTGAAATTTGTGGTGATGAAGCACCTGAATTACGTTTTGATGTTGGTAGTAAACCTATTTTAAATGCCCAAGTGGCATCAGCACCGGCTGCAGCAGAAGCTAGCGCGCCTGTTACCCAACAGACTGCCGAAAAACAACAGCCAAAACCTGAAAAAGCAGCGGTCGAACCTGCACCAAAATCAGGCTATAAATCAAACATTAAAGAAAATTACACCTTTGATAGCTTTGTTGAAGGTAAATCAAACCAATTAGCAAAAGCTGCAGCGACTCAAGTTGCAGATAACCCAGGTTCAGCATTTAACCCTGTATTTATATACGGTGGTACTGGCTTAGGTAAAACTCACTTATTACACGCTGTTGGTAACGGTATTATGGCTAATAAGCCAGACGCGAAAATTGTTTATATGCACTCAGAGCGATTTGTGCAAGACATGGTTAAAGCGCTTCAAAATAATGCCATCGAAGAATTTAAACGTTATTACCGAAGTGTTGATGCATTGATGATCGATGACATTCAATTTTTCGCTAATAAAGAACGCTCACAAGAAGAGTTCTTTCATACCTTCAACGCTTTACTTGAAGGAAATCAACAGATTATCTTAACTTCGGACCGCTATCCAAAAGAGATTGAAGGGGTTGAAGATCGCCTTAAATCACGTTTTGGTTGGGGCTTAACCATTGCTATTGAGCCGCCAGAGCTTGAAACGCGCGTTGCTATTTTGATGAAAAAAGCGCAGCAAAGTAAAATTAATTTACCTCACGAAGTTGCCTTTTTTATCGCGAAAAAATTACGCTCAAATGTGCGTGAATTAGAAGGGGCGTTAAACCGCGTTATTGCTAATGCAAACTTTACTGGTCGTCCGATTTCAATCGACTTTGTAAAAGAAGCGCTACGTGACTTACTTGCGCTGCAAGATAAACTGGTAACGATAGATAATATTCAACGCACTGTTGCTGAGTATTACCGTATTCGTGTGTCAGATTTACTCTCTAAACGTCGTAGCCGTTCAGTAGCAAGACCACGTCAAGTGGCCATGGCATTATCAAAAGAACTTACAAATCACAGTTTACCTGAGATTGGTGACGCCTTTGGCGGCCGTGATCACACAACTGTATTACACGCTTGTCGTAAAGTTAAATCACTCCGTGACGAAAGCCATGAAGTGAAAGAAGATTATCAAAACTTAATAAGAACCTTGTCATCTTAAGGCCGACTTTATTATGCAAATAACAATATCAAGAGAGCAATTTTTAAAACCTTTAGTTCAAGTGTCTGGTGCGATTGAGCGTAAGCACACTTTACCGATTTTATCGAACGTACTGTTAGTTGTTGAAAACGGACAACTTTCGATGACGGGTACTGATCTTGAAATTGAGTTAGTGGCGAGTGTGTTTGTCGGTGAAGATACCACAGATACGCAACTTACTTTACCAGCTAAAAAGTTACTCGATATTTGTAAAAGTTTACCTGATGGCTCAGACCTTACGTTAAGTAGCCAAGATCATCAGTTACTACTAACAAGTGGTAAAAGCCGTTTTTCTTTAACTACGCTGGCCGCTGAAGATTTTCCGAATCTTGAGCAGTGGGATGGTGAAGTTGAATTTCAACTAACGCGTTTAGAATTGCGTAAACTTTTAGAAAGCACGCACTTTTCTATGGCGAATCAAGATGTACGTTATTATTTAAACGGTATGTCATTTGAAGTTGATAACGCAGATATCAAAACAGTGGCTACAGATGGCCACCGTTTGGCAATTGCACAAAAGCAATTACCACAGTCTTTAAATACACAACGTCAGTTAATTATTCCACGTAAAGGTGTACAAGAAATTATGCGCCTAATGGTGGCTGATGATGAGCTAGTTACCATTCAATTTGGTGCTAACCATATTCGTATTATTGATACTGAGTTTACGTTTACCAGCAAGCTGGTGGATGGTCGTTTCCCTGACTATCGTCGTGTATTGCCACGTGGTGGTGATAAAGTGATTACTGCTAACCGTGAATGGCTTCGTAGTGCTTTCCAACGTGTGTCTATTTTATCGAATGAAAAATTCCGTGGTGTACGATTAAACCTATCTGAAGGTTTATTAAAAATTACTGCTAACAACCCTGAGCAAGAACAAGCTGAAGAGGTTGTTGAGGTAATGTACCAGGGCGGCGAACTTGAAATTGGCTTTAACGTTTCTTATGTGCTTGATGTACTTAATACATTAAAAACAGAAGATGTAACCTTTACGCTTGCAGACTCTAATAGCAGTGCGCTAATTGAAGGTGCAGGTGACGAAGAAGCTATGTACGTTGTAATGCCGATGCGCCTATAAGCTTATATGAGTTTAAGTCATTTAAGCCTCAATAATTTTCGGAATATTGAGGCGCTGACAATTGAGCCGGTTAATGGCATAAACATTATCTATGGCGAAAATGGCAGCGGAAAAACCAGCCTCCTTGAGGCGATATATTTCCTTTCTCACGGTAAATCATTTCGTACCGCCAAACATAAAAATATCATTCAGCATCAACAAGACAAGTTTGTGATTCATGGGCGCAAAGCGCTGCATGATTTGTCTATTCCGATTGGTATAAGCAAAAACCAAGCGGGTGAAACGTCTTTAAAGATTCAGGGAAAAACGAGCCGTAAAATCTCTGAATTAGCTCAACTAGTGCCGGTGCAAGTTATTACTCCAGAAAGCTATTCGTTGTTTTTTGGTGGCCCAAAAGAGCGTAGAAAATTTCTCGATTTAGGATTGTTCCACGTGGAACATGACTTTTTTTACTTGTGGCAGTCTTTTAATAAAGTACTAAAACAACGTAATGCTTTATTAAAAAGTAAACCTAGAGATTATTTTGAACAGATCAAGTTTTGGGATAAAGAATTTGTTAGACTAGCTGAACAAATAAATAATCTAAGAATCGCGTATATAAGTAGGTTTAAGCAGCAGTTTTTTGATAAAATGTGTGCAGAATTAACGCTTGTAAGCGATTTAGAAATTAACTTTCATGCGGGCTGGAAAGAGAGTGAAACGCTCTCAGAGGCGCTTGAGCAAAGCTTTGAACGTGATGCCAAACAAGGTTTCACAAGTAAAGGTCCGCATAAAGCTGATTTTAGTTTTAGTGTTTCTGGTAACAGTGTAGAAAATACCTTTTCTCGCGGTCAATTGAAGCTCTTGCTTTATGCGTTAAAAGTAACGCAAAATAGCTTAATTGAGTCAGAAACAGATAAGCAATCTATATTGCTAATAGATGACTTACCTTCAGAACTGGGTGAAGATACAAAAGAGAAAGTGGGTCAGCTTTTGACTCATTGCGATTCGCAACTTTTTATCTCATCAATTTTATCTGAAAGTATTTCTGCTGTGGTGGAACCCATGCAACGAGAACTAAAAATGTTCCACGTGAAACATGGCAACCTAATAACAAGATAAGTGGGATTAACCATGTCTGAGAATTACGATTCGTCGAGTATTAAAGTACTTAAAGGATTAGACGCAGTAAGAAAGCGTCCAGGAATGTATATAGGGGACACCGATGACGGTACAGGCCTTCACCATATGGTGTTTGAGGTTGTTGATAACTCTATCGATGAAGCCTTAGCTGGTCATTGTGATGATATTTTTGTAACGATTCACTTAGACGGTTCAGTCTCTGTAAGAGATAACGGTCGTGGTATTCCTACCTCTATTCACGAAGAAGAAGGTGTTTCTGCGGCTGAAGTTATCATGACGGTACTTCACGCTGGTGGTAAGTTTGATGATAACTCATATAAAGTATCAGGTGGCTTACACGGTGTAGGTGTTTCAGTAGTAAATGCACTATCTGAAAAGCTACAACTGACTATTCGTCGTGAAGGCAAAATTCACCAACAAACATATACTATGGGTGTACCAGATGCGCCATTAGCTATAATTGGTGACGCAACAGACACAGGTACTGAATTACGTTTCTGGCCAAGTGGTGAAACATTCAGTGACCTTAACTTCCACTACGATATCTTAGCAAAACGTTTGCGTGAGCTTTCGTTCTTAAACTCTGGTGTAAGTATTATTCTTACTGATGAGCGCGAAGAATCTAAGAATGACCACTTCAAATATGACGGTGGTATCCAAGCATTCGTAGAATATCTAAACCGTAACAAAACACCTGTACATAAAAGTGTTTTCCACTTTACCCATGAGCGTGAAGAAGACGGTATTAGTGTAGAAGTTTCAATGCAGTGGAACGATGGTTTCCAAGAAAGCATTTACTGCTTCACAAACAACATTCCACAACGTGATGGTGGTACGCACTTAGCTGGCTTTAGAGCTGCATTAACGCGTACGCTAAATAACTACATGGAAAAAGAAGGCTTTAACAAAAAAGCGAAAACAACAAGCAATGCGACGGGTGATGATGCTCGTGAAGGCTTAACTGCGGTTGTAAGTGTTAAAGTACCTGATCCTAAGTTCTCATCACAAACGAAAGACAAACTAGTATCAAGTGAAGTTAAGTCTGCTGTAGAACAAGCAATGGCAGAAAAACTAACAGAGTTCTTATTAGAAAACCCTGTTGATGCTAAAACAGTTGTTGGCAAAATTATTGATGCAGCACGAGCTCGTGAAGCAGCACGCAAAGCACGTGAAATGACACGCCGTAAAGGTGCAATGGATTTAGCTGGTTTACCAGGTAAATTGGCAGACTGCCAAGAAAAAGATCCAGCACTTTCTGAACTATACATAGTGGAGGGTGACTCTGCAGGTGGTTCAGCTAAGCAGGGTCGTAACCGTAAAAACCAAGCAATTTTGCCACTTAAAGGTAAGATTCTTAACGTTGAAAAAGCGCGCTTTGATAAGATGCTTTCTTCTCAAGAAGTAGCAACTCTAATCACTGCATTAGGCTGTGGTATTGGTCGTGATGAATATGACCCAGAAAAGCTACGTTATCATCGTATCATTATCATGACCGATGCGGACGTGGATGGTTCTCACATTCGTACCTTACTACTGACTTTCTTCTACCGTCAAATGCCAGAGATTGTAGAAAAAGGCTTTATCTATATTGCGCAACCACCACTTTATAAAGTGAAAAAAGGTAAGCAAGAACGCTACATTAAAGATGACCCAGCGCTTGTTGATTACTTAACATCATTAGCATTAAACAATGCAGCACTTTATACAAGCGAAGGTGCATCTGCACTTGAAGGTGAAGAACTAGAAAGAATAGTTCACGACTATCAAAATACAGTTAAAGTGATTGAGCGCTTAAAACGTAAATATCCAAACTCGGTTATGGAACGTTTAATTTATCAAAGCGAAATTACTGAAGCTGATTTAGCAGATGAAGCAAAAGTTAAAGAGTGGACTAACACGCTAGTTGACGACTTAATTGCACGTGATGAAGATGCAACTATCTTCCATGCGGGCACTGAGCACGATACTGAGCGCAACATGTATTATCCTGTTGTGAATATTCGTCAACATGGTGTGGATAAAGCACATGTACTAAACCATGACTTCATCACATCGCGTGACTACAAACGCATTGCAGCGACAGGCGTAAACATTGCTAACTTACTTGAAGAAGGGGCATATGTTCAACGCGGTGAGAAAACTCTTGCTGTTGATAACTTTGTGGATGCATTAGAGTGGTTAATCAATGAATCGAAACGCGGCCTTTATATCCAACGCTATAAAGGACTCGGTGAGATGAACCCTGATCAGCTTTGGGAAACCACTATGGACCCAGATGCTCGTCGTATGTTGAAAGTAACAATTGAAGATGCCGTAGCGGCAGACCAATTGTTCGCGACTCTAATGGGTGACCAAGTTGAGCCGCGTCGTGACTTCATCGAAACGAATGCGCTACGTGTAGTTAACCTAGACGTATAACGCTAAATTAAGAATTAAAAAGGAGCCTACAGGCTCCTTTTTTTATTGCTGAAAAAGCACAAACTGCTTAAAACCTTACTGCACACAAGGTATACTGAGAGCAATTTTCAGACTAAACGCACCAGATACTATAAGCCAAATATGCAAAAATATGACGTTAAAACCTTTCAAGGTTTGATCCTGGCTTTACAGGACTATTGGGCACAGCAAGGCTGTGTGATTGCTCAACCACTCGATATGGAAGTGGGAGCAGGGACATTTCATCCGTTAACTTTCTTAAAGTCAATTGGCCCAGAGCCAATGTCGAGCGCTTATGTTCAACCATGCCGCCGCCCAACTGATGGTCGCTATGGTGAAAACCCGAACCGTTTACAGCATTACTACCAATTCCAAGTAGTATTAAAGCCATCACCAGAAAACATCCAGGAGCTTTATTTAGGCTCTTTAGCTGCCGTTGGTATCGATACGCTAACTGATGAAGTTCGCTTCGTAGAAGACAACTGGGAGTCGCCTACATTAGGTGCTTGGGGTCTAGGTTGGGAAATCTGGTTAAACGGCATGGAAGTAACTCAATTTACCTACTTCCAGCAAGTAGGTGGCTTAGAGTGCTCACCAGTAACCGGTGAGATCACTTATGGTCTTGAGCGTTTAGCAATGTATATTCAGGGCGTAGATAGTATCTATGACCTAGTATGGGCAGACGGTCCTATGGGTCGTGTGACATATGGTGATGTATTCCATCAAAATGAAGTAGAGCAGTCAGCTTATAACTTCGAACAAGCGGATGTTGAGTTCTTATTTGCACAGTTCGATCACTGTGAAAAAGAAAGCGAAAAGCTAATTGAAGCAGGCTTACCATTACCAGCTTATGAGCAAGTAATGAAAGCATCACATGCGTTTAACTTATTAGACGCTCGTCACGCTATCTCAGTAACAGAACGTCAACGTTATATCTTACGTGTTCGTGCCTTATCTAAAGCATGTGCGCAAAGTTACTATGATGCCCGTGAAGCTCTTGGTTTCCCGCTTTGTAAGGATTAAGAATTAGCATGTCAGCAGAAAATTTATTAGTAGAAATTGGCACAGAAGAGTTGCCACCGAAAGCACTTCGTAAACTTGCTGAGTCGTTTGCTGAGAACTTAGCAACTGAGCTTGCAAGCTTAGAATTAAATCACCAAGGCGTTAACTGGTACGCATCACCACGTCGTTTAGGTTTACGTGTTACTGCACTTGAAGCAAAACAAAGTGACAAGGTTGTAGAAAAGCGTGGCCCTGCAGTTGCAGCCGCTTTTGATGCCGATGGTAACCCAACTAAAGCAGCAATGGGTTGGGCGCGTGGTTGTGGTATCGATGTAAGCGATGCACAAACACTAGAAACAGATAAAGGCGCTTGGTTATTACATAAAGCACAGGTTGAAGGTCAAGCAACTACATCGCTTATGAGTGATGCAGTAAACAAAGCACTTGCTAAATTACCTATCCCTAAACCAATGCGTTGGGGGGCAAATAAAACACAATTTATTCGCCCAGTGCACACAGCGACTATTTTATTTGGTAGCACGCTGATCGAAGGCGAAATACTTGGTAAGCAAGTTGGCAACCAATTACAAGGCCACCGTTTCCATCATCCAGAAAAAGTAACAATCAACCACGCTGATGATGTGTTTGATGTGCTGAAATCTGCTTACGTTGTCGCTGACTTCGAAGCGCGTAAAGCACAAATTCGCGAACAAATTGAAGCAGCAGCTAGCGCTGTAAATGCAAAAGTAGCGATGGATGAAGACTTACTTGAAGAAGTAACATCCTTGGTTGAATGGCCAGTAACGTTGACAGCAACATTCGAAGAAGCATTCTTAGATGTTCCTTCAGAAGCGCTTATCTATACCATGAAGGACGACCAAAAGTACTTCCCGTTATTAGACCAAGATGGCAACTTACTTAACAAGTTCCTATTTGTTTCTAATATTGAAAGTAAAGATCCAAGCGTGGTCATTGCCGGTAACGAAAAAGTTGTTCGTCCTCGTTTAGCTGATGCACAGTTCTTCTACGAAACCGATAAGAAGAAAACGCTAGAGAGCCGTTTAGAATCGCTAGATACCGTTTTATTCCAAAAGCAACTTGGTACGCTGAAAGATAAATCTGAGCGTATTAGTGAACTTGCCGGTTACATTGCTGAGCAATTAGGTGCCGATGCCGAGCTGGCTAAGCGAGCAGGTTTATTAAGTAAAACAGACTTAATGACCGAAATGGTTATGGAGTTTACCGACGTACAAGGTGTAATGGGTATGCATTACGCTCGTCACGACGGTGAAGCTGAAGAAGTTGCACTAGCGCAAAATGAACAATATATGCCTCGCTTCGCGGGCGATAACTTACCAACAAATGTGATCAGCTGTGCGGTCGCAATTGCTGATAAGTTTGATACGCTGGTGGGTATTTTTGGTATTGGTCAAGCGCCAAAAGGCGACAAAGACCCATTTGCACTTCGCCGTGCAGCAATTGGTGCATTACGCATCATGGTTGAAAAATCATTACCGCTAGATATCTTAGACCTTGTTGCTAAGTCACAAACGTTATTCGGTGAAAAGCTAACAAACCTAAATGTATCAACAGATGTGTTTGAGTTTATGTTAGGTCGTTTCCGCGCATGGTATCAAGATGAAGGTATCGAAGTTGATGTCATTCAAGCTGTGCTAGCTCGTCGTCCAACTAAACCAGTTGATTTCGACCGCCGTGTTAAAGCGGTAAGTCACTTCCGTACATTAGACGCAGCAGAAGCGCTTGCAGCAGCAAATAAACGTGTAAGCAATATCTTGGCTAAAAATGACATCACAACACAAGGTGATGTGAATGAGAGCCTATTAAGCGATGATGCAGAGAAAGTATTAGCATCACACGTTGCTAAGTTTGCAACTGAGCTTGCACCTTTATATGCAAATGGCGATTACCAAGAAGCATTGTCACAACTTGCGGGTATCCGTGAGAGTGTTGATAACTTCTTCGATAACGTTATGGTAATGGCAGATGACGAAGCGGTTAAACAAAACCGTTTAGCATTGTTAAGCCAACTAAGCCGTCTGTTTTTAGATATTGCTGATATTTCTGTACTTCAGAAGTAAGCAGTAGCCAATTAATAAAAGCCAGCTCAGTGCTGGCTTTTTTGTAGCATAAGGAACAGTAATGAAACGTGTAATTACTTTAGCATTAGCAGGCTTATTAACAGCCTGTTCTAGCCAAATGCAAATGCCAAGCATTGACGATATTCTGCCAAGTAAAGAGCTTGACCGTACTATGTACTTACGTGGTGATTTCACCTTGTGGGATGCGGAGCCACAGTATCAATTAGAGCAAGTTGCACCGGGCATATTCCAAACCGACGTTAAGTTTTCAACACCAGGTAAGGTTTATGAATTCAAAGTGGCGGATGCTGATTTTAGCGAAGGCTATAATTGTGGTTACAGTGATATGGACCCAGCAGGGCAATCATTGGTTCTAGGCCAAGCCGCCAATGCAGATTGTAATACCATCTACAATTATTTCAGCTTTAAACCCGCTGCAAAAGGCGTGTATGTAGTGAGCTTTGATTACCGCAATAGTAATCAACCAAAAGTGACAGTAACTCGAAAGTAAAGCTCTGTGCTGGGTAGGTTGGGTAGAGCGAAGCGAAACCCAACGCATACACTCACCTTGAAGGTTAGCTAGGGTATCTAGCTCTGCAACTGATTAGCTATCGGGTGTGTTGGATTTGCCAGCAATCACGTTGGGTTTCGTTGCTCTCAACCCAACCTATGTACTCAAACCCGCTGCAAAAGGCGTGGATTGAGGGAGCTTTGATTG
>NZ_PNDF01000097.1:0-22261 GCF_005887195.1 Pseudoalteromonas sp. S1650
CTGACGGCTGACGGCTGACGGCTAATACTCCACTCTTTACCTCGCTTTTCCTACCAATAATCGCACATTGCTCTAATGTTAATAACAATTTAATGCTGAACCAGCTAGGCTAGTAACATCGTGTTTAAATATTATGGAGTTACCATGAAAAGGTCTTTGTTTAACAGTTTAATCATTACCTCAATTAGCTTGTCGAGCTTGCAAGCGTGCGCTCAGCCGGAGCAAAAGATCCCTCTGGATGCTAGCGCTGATAACTACAAACTAGAATTAGTAAGTGAAGGAATTCAAATTCCGTGGGGTATGGCTTGGCTTAACGAGCGTGACTTACTCGTTACCGACAGACGTGGCGAGCTTAGATTAATTCGTGATGGCAAACTCGTTGAGCAAATAGTTAAAGGCACACCTAAAGTACATGATGAAGGTCAAGGGGGCTTATTAGACATAGAGCTTGATCCGAACTTTGCCGACAATGGCTGGATTTACTTTTCGTACTCGGGCTATGAAGGCGATGGTGAGGGTTATAACACCTCGATTATGCGCGCCCGCTTTAAAGATATGGCTCTTATTGATCAGCAATTATTGTTTGATGGCGAGCCAAATATTGAAACAACAAAACACTATGGTTCGCGTATTGAGTTCGACAAACAAGGTTACTTGTACTTCTCTATTGGCGACCGTGGCAAAAGAGACGTTCACCCACAAAGCCTTGACTATGATGCTGGCAAAATTCACCGTATCAATAGCGATGGCTCTATCCCTAAATCAAACCCGTTTTATAACCATAAAACAACTCACAAAAGTATTTATTCATATGGACACCGTAACCCTCAAGGTATGGCGATGCACCCAGAAACTGGGGTTATATGGAGTCATGAACATGGCCCCCGTGGCGGCGATGAAATCAACATAGTTAAAGCAGGTGCTAACTATGGTTGGCCTGAGATCACTTATGGGATCAACTACATTGGTACAAAAATTACTGACGAAACCAGTCGCGAGGGAATGGAACAACCTGATTGGTATTGGGTGCCTTCAATTGCCCCTTCTGGAATGGAATTTATCACCAGCGATAAATACCCTCAGTGGCAAGGTCAAATTGCCGTAGGTTCGATGAAGTTTGGTCACCTTGTGTTAGTGAAACTTGATGGTGACAAAGTAACAGGCCACAGTAAGGTATTTGAAGGTGTAGGTCGCGTGCGCAGCCTTGCCACCCACCCTAATGGTGATTTATATCTTGGTGTTGATGGTGTCGGTGTTTATAAGGTTGTACCTAAATCGTAGGTTGGATAGAGCGAAGCGAAACCCAACACCTCAGAGCTATCAGCTTTCAAACTGACGGCTATCAAACTTGAACATACGACTTACGTTACAAGCAATAAAAAACCACAGACTCCTCTGTGGTTTTTTACTTATAACTTAAAGCTTACAGCTTAAAGCTATTACTTATAAAACAATTATGCTTGTCACTAGGTAAGCAATAAAAGTTAGCGCACCGCCGAATAAGGCATATGGCATTTGAGTTTTTACGTGCGTTAATAAATCACAGCCTGATGCAATGGCCGATACTGCGCTGGTATCTGAAATTGGCGAGCAGTGATCGCCAAACACACCACCACCTAGAATAGCAGCAATGACCAATGAAGGTGGTAAACCTAATGCTTGAATGAGCGGTACACCAATTGGAATAAGTATTGCGAATGTGCCCCACGAGGTACCTGTGGTAAATGAAATTACTGCACCCGTTAAAAACAGCACTGGCACAACCAAGTAAATAGGTAAGAAATCACCGACTAGCCCGGCTACAAACACACCCGTACCTAGGTCTTTTAAGCTTGCACCTAAAGTGAGTGAAAGTAATACAATAGACACTAATGGAAGTAACTCACCCATTCCTTTAAAGCCAATATCAACCAGCTTATGATGCGTAAATTCACGCGAGCTAATCATTAAAAAGTAAGCCACAACACAAGCTAAAATAGTTGCATACAGTACTGATTTAGAGCCGCTGCCGCTGGCAATATCGCCATCGCCAGTCCAGAACATAAAGCCAACCATGCTACCAATTAAAGTGATAAGTGGCACAAGCATGTAACGCGCTTTTGAGCCTTTGACTTCTTCTGCAAGCTCCGTTTCTTGTTGTTCAAAATTTTCTTCTGCTTGCTTTAATGGGCCATGTACCTTGTCGAAAGTAATCGTATAAAACACGATAAGTAGCGCGATAATGGCATAGAAGTTATAACCAATACTGCCCCATAATACCGATACAGCTGACTCTTCCATTTCGTAGTTGCCAAGCAAGCCCAACACATAAGCGCCCCAGCCATTTAGCAAGATTAGGATACATACAGGTGCACTAGTACTATCGATAATGTAAGCAAGGCGCGCTCGGCTCATTTTAAATTTATCAAACAAACCACGCGATAAAATCCCCGAGGTTAATACACTTAAGTTCGATTCAATGAACACCGCAATACCTGAGAACATGGTTAAGTAACCCACTTGGCGCTTACTTTTTGCAACCCCTTTGTTCATCAGTAAATTAACCGTCGCAGCCACACCGCCAGATTCACGAATGTAGGCAAGTAAAGCACCGATTAGAACACTAAAAATAAGGATACGGCTATTACCAGGGGAGCTGGCAACTTCAATGACTCGCTCTATGGTATTGATAAAGGTGAAAAACAAGGTATTACCTTCACCATTCAGAGCAAGTAAAAACTCAGACGACGCAACAGCGACTAATAACGCCATGATCACTTCTTTGCGCCAAAACACAATTAAGATAGCAATCAAGGGTGGTAAAATTGAATACCAAGACATAAAAACCCTTTTAAATTAAGAACAACATTTTATTTTTATTATGCGAAAACTTGCTAAGCTTAATGGCTTTGCCACCAAACTCAACTTAATTCGACTAGTGATTTAATATACTCTCATAAATCAGTGAGATAATAGAGCCATACTTACCTGTTTCAAAACGCTTGCCGACAAACTGGTAATTTTTTTGCGAGCCTTCAATAGGGGTATGACGCGCGTTGGTTAGTAGTACAATAGCAAGGTCGTATTCGGGGTCAATAACGGTTACAGTGCCTGTCCAGCCCGTATGACCAAAAGCCCGCGGGCTAGCATAAGGGCCAAAATGCCATTTGCGCGCTTGATGCCCAGCGCGTCGCCACCCTAACCCATAGGTCTCATCGCTTGCTTGGGAGTTTGTGAATTGCTCAAGTACTTGTGGCGTAAAAATTTGTTTGTTGTCGTAACCGCCACCATTGAGTAACACCTGCATAAGTACGGACAAGTCACCAGCGGTACTAAATAGCCCCGCATGCCCCGCTACACCACCTAAAGCATAAAAGGCTTTTTCATCATGTACTTCACCTTGCAGTACATCGGTTCGAATGTTTTCAAACTCAATGCGACCACCTCGGGTGTTGCCGTTAATCTCAGTAGCGGCAATCTGTGAAGCTAAAAAGCCTTTTTGCAATGGATTATAAACCGTATGTGTTAAACCAAGCGGCTGATAAACTTGGCTCTCAACATAGGTATCGAGCGCCATACCGCTGATACGCTCAACTAATACACCAAGCAACATATAATCGATATCAGAATATAGGTGTTTTACGTTACGACCAGCCACAAAAGGCACGCCTGTTAATAACAGGTTTTTAGTACGTAGGCTGTTTTGAGAAAAAAAGCGCTCACCAAATTTATTGTCTTTACGATGAAAATCAACCACGGCTGGGTAACCCGCACTATGGGTGAGTAAATCTTTTACTAAACGCTGTTCACGGCCGCTGCTCCTAAATTCTGGTAGGTAATAGAACAGCGGTTTTTCTACGTCGAGTTTTCCTTCGCTGGCAAGCTTCATCAGTGCAAAGTTAGTGGCAAACATTTTTGAATTTGAGGCTATATCAAACAAGGTATCGTTTTGCATAGCTTGTGGGCTTGCAAGCTCACTGCCATCAGCATGATACTTTTTAGCCGCGCCATAATGGCTTAGTTTAATCAACTTGCCATCTTTAATAACGGCAAGTACCGCGCCTGGAAAGCCCTCTTTAATCTCTTGATTAATTAATTCATCAACAGCACTAAAACGCTTTTGAGCGCTGTTTTTATCAAGCGTTGGATAAGGAAAACGTAAGGTTAAACTTGCCCCTTCTGGCAATACATTTTCTACTTTATAGGTGTTAATGCCATCGCGGGTGCGTTTAGCCAAACTGTATTGATATATTTTTTCGGCTGTTAATGGTGAGGCAATATTAATTTTTTCACCATTAATGAAAATATCAGCACTGGTTGCATCTTGGTTTTCTATAATGATTTCACCGCGACCTTTATAGGCTATAAAAGTGCCTCGGTCGTTAACAAGCGCGCGACTGCTTGGATCAAGAGCCGGAATACGCGCTACAACTTGTGCATTGGCCAGTGTTTTTGGCGCAGGCTCAACCGCTTGCTGTTGCTGCTGATATTCTTTAAATAACCGCTCAAGCTTTTTAGGAAAGTACTTATCTAGTAATGCAAATAGCACAGCGGCACTTCTTGCATCACTATTACCGCTTACATGCCAAGGCAAAAAGTGCATTTGAAAAGCACTTAGGGCATCGAGCGTTTGCGAATCAAGCTGACCCGTTGCAATCACCTCATAGCCGTAACTGCGCAATGCTTTTTGCATTAATTCAACAGAAGGTTTTGATGCACTAAATAGCTGCCAATACTTATCAACGGTGTTGCTGTCATACCACGCACCGATACCTGCTTTATACAGTTGATACCAAGGAAAACGCGGGCCTGGGTCGTTCTTACGGCTTGGGGCAATATCAGAATGGCCAATAACTTGAGTTGGGCCGATATCTGGATTACGAGCAAGAATATCTTTGCTTAGCTTGATTAGTAGTTCAATTTGTTTGGCATCATAGTCTGGAAAAATACATAACTTGCTGGCGTCGTTTTCCATTGCAAGCTTTGTTTGCTCAGGAATATGACAGCTTGGTACATTCACTATTTCAATACCAATAGAATGATCGTTTAAATCTTCTCGGCCTTGCCAAAAACTGCGTCCGGCGTGCCATGCTCTATCTTTTTCATCAACTAGCTGAATAATTTCTAAATCATCTTTTGGGTAACTAGGATCGCCTGATTCGGGTAATAAATAATGTGAACTCAATCCCCCTTCATCCACGAGCGCACGCATTGATTTTTCGTAATCAATAGCGGTGTAATGCATCACTAAGAACTTAACACGATGGCTGTAATTAGCTGATTGTGTGTAGGTATATGGATTACTGGCACAGCTTACTAATAATGCCGCACTACTGAGATAACACAGCTGTTTAAGTAATGTTTTCAAAGGGGTAAAACTCATAACAGATTCATACCTGATGATTTAAGCATTGACGATTCTCAGCAATACAGTAGCAACACCCACTTAACATGTAAAATATTTTATTTCACATTTAAAGAATAAAAAGCATACATTATCGCTAAGTTACTAAAAATAGGGCTTTCTCAATAATTAGTGTTGTATCTATTATGGAATAAAACTATATTATTCCATCTAAATTAAGAAAAATATTCCAAACTTAGGTCTGCTAAAACAAAAATAAGTCGTCGTGTTAAGCAAACAATGCGCCCAAGCCCTGTGTTTATAATAGAACCATGCTTTGCGTTTTGACTAAGTTAAGCAAACAAAGTGAGCCCTATGTCTACTTTTGTAAAAATTAAAGCCTTACGCCAATCTCTATCGAGCAGCGAAGCTAAGCTTGCTGACTTTACGTTAAATTCAGCGAATGCCATTCGTAATTTATCATCGGTTGAACTAGCAAAAGTGGTTGGTGTAAGCCAATCAAGTGTGGTGAAGTTTTCGCAAAAGTTAGGTTATAAAGGCTTCCCTGCTTTTAAGCTTGCGGTAATTGATGCCCTTAACGATGAAACGAGCGAACCTAAGCTACATGGCAAGATCACCCTGAATGACTCGCTAGAGCAAATCGCCGAAAAACTATTAAGCAGTAAATTGGCGGTGTTAACCGAAACAAAAAACCTCAACGAAGCGCCTGCCGTCGAAAAAGCGGTAGAGCTATTAAAATCAGCAAAACGTATTCTGATTTGTGGTTTAGGTGGCTCAGCGCTGGTTGCAAAAGATTTTTCTTATAAATTGCAAAAACTCGGTATGCCTGCAATTGCAGAGCCAGATGGGCATGCACAACTTGCGTATGTTGCGACCTTTTCGAAAGGTGATTTGGTCATCGCGATTAGTGAATCAGGTATGACTCGCGAAATTGCCGAAGTTGTTAAGCAAGCCAAGAAAAATTCAAGCTCGGTGATCTCAGTGACAAAATTTGGCAGTAGCCTTGTTGCCGACTCAGCTGATGTAAAACTTTACTCGGTTGCTGAGGGTGAGTCTGTACGTTTATCGTCAATTTTAGCGCGAACGGCACAAGATTTTGTCATTGATATTTTGTTTATAGCCCTAACGCAATCAAGCCGTCAAGGCCGTAAGTTACTAGAACATTCTAATGAAGTTGTTGGCGAATTTAAGAATAACTAATTTCTTCATTAAAGTTACTTAAATACTAAAAAGCAGCTTAGGCTGCTTTTTTTGTGTCTATTTTATATTTGTAATTAACAATTCATTTTTACCCTCTAAATCATTTACTCGTTTAGCTAAGGTACTGACCAAAAAGTCATAATTTCTTACAAAGTTTTGCTAACACTAAATTAGCCACTCGCTAAGGCTAGTTATTGCTAAGCTTTACCTAAAATCGGTTATATATTTTATTCCTAAAAACACACCTTAAAATAAAAAAATATTCTTGACCACATTCAATAACACCTGTTTAATATATGGGCAACATAATTTTAAAGTTCATAAGTCTCAATTGGGTAAGTAGTCCAGCAAAGCATATAAATATAAGGACGGGAAACAATGAAACAACATGCATCCACACTCGCAATGAGCTATATAGCAAAAGCGACTAGCAATGCACTTCGCGCAAAGAAAACAGCCTTAACCGGTGTTGTTATGGCCGCGGCACTCGCCAGCGCGCCAGCCTTTGCAAATCTAACCGGGGGGATCAAAGGTAAGGTATCATCACCAGAAGCACAGCAGTCACTGGCGGGGATCACCGTTACAGCAAAAAGTAATGTGATGCCAAAACCACGTACTGTCGTTACACGAGAAGACGGCAGCTACGACTTACCACAATTAAAACCGGGTACTTATGAACTGACTTTCACCGATAAAAACGGTGTAACTCAAACCATGACTGTGGATGTTTTACTTGAACAAACTTCGAGCCTAAACGTCACTATGGGTGGTGCTAACGAAAACGTTGAAGTCATCACGGTTACCGGCAGTAAATTATTCCGCCAAGGTAAGTCTGCACTAACTAACTCATTAGGTGAAGAAGCAATCAACAGCGTGCCTGTTGGTCAAGATTATCGTGACCTATTAAAACTTGTACCAGGTGTTGAGCTTTCGGCAAATACAATTTTAGGTCCGTCAGCGGGTGGCTCTGGGGTTGATAACTCTTATGGATTTGACGGTGTAAATGTTTCAATGCCGATGTTTGGTAACTTAGCATCAGAGCCATCAACTCACGACGTTGCTTACGTTACTATGGACCGCGGTGGTGCAAAAGCGGTTGGTTTTAACCGCTCAGGTGGCTTCTCAATTAACACCGTATCAAAATCAGGTACTGACGAGTTTCACGGCAATGTAGAATACAAAGTACAACCAAAAAGCTTTGTTGCAACACCTGTTGGTGAAGAAAGCTATGAGCTCGATAAAAGCTGGTTAACAGCAAGTTTAGGCGGCCCACTTATTGAGGATACCTTATATTTCTATACCTCTTATTATCGCCCAGAAGAAACTCGCTCGAATAAAGATACTGCCTATGGTGGCGTTAAAGAATATGAAAGTATCCGCGATGAATACTTTGGAAAATTAACTTGGGCGCCCACTGACGATATTTTAATTAATATTTCACAACGTACATCCGACAAAGAAGTTAAAGGTGATTCAATTGGCGCTTACGAAACTGACAGTGTATCTGTCGGTAGTAAAGCTGACCAAGATATTTTTACTTTAGATGGCTCTTGGATTTTAGGCTCTGCAACCACTCTATCATTCCAATACAGTAAGTTTGAATTAGAAACAGGTTCGAAACCAGATACAGAGTTGAGTGTCGTACCTTCATTAAATAGTCAGCTTGATGTTAACAACCTTACTCAGATGGGTTACTTCTCGGTACCAAGCCTTAGAGACTATGATCCTGAAGAAGGCTTCACTGAAGAACAAATTGCTATTTACAATGCTGGAGCTACCGGATTAATTAATACCTACGGTTACACGGAAGATGGAGTGTTAAAAGGCGGTGGTGGAGTTGGCGCTTATTCACAATATGACAATATTAACTTCTATCGTGATTCGTTTGAAATTAGCTTAGAGCATGAATTTGACTGGGGTGACACATACCACACGCTTCATTTTGGTGCTAAGTGGGAAGAAAGTGAAGAGCAACTTACCCGATTATCAAATGGCTGGGGACGCATCTCTTACCTTGGCGGTTTAGTCGATGCTGATGCAGACACTGAAGGCTTTGACCCTGCCGATGCCATTTATCGCGCACATGTACAACAAATGAGTCTGGCAACCGAAGATGGAAGCACAGTCTCAGGTATCGATTCTGAAATGCGCAGCCTCAATTTCGAAATAAACGATACTATTGAGCATGGTGACTGGACTTATAATATCGGTTTACTTGTGAGCCAAGATACTTGGTACGGGCAAGGCTTAAAAGCGAAGTCAGGAACCGTTTCAGGTTATGAGTTGGCTCCAGGAAATAAGTACGAAATGTATAAAACAGATTGGAGTGATATGCTTCAACCTCGTTTAGGTGCAACCTGGACATACTCTGGCGAAGATTCAGTGTTTGCGAACTTTGCTATTTATAACCCTGAAGCAAGCTCTTTGGCTCGTGCAGCTTCATGGGATCGTAATACTCGCGCTGAAATTGAATTACTACTTGATGAATCAGGTAATATTCTTTCTGCATCACCTCGACGCGGCTCGTCAGGTAAAGCATTCCAAGAAGGCATGAAGCCCCGTCGAATTAATGAGTTCACGCTTGGTACCACTAAATACGTGGGTTCTGATTTAGTATTACGTGCTCACGTACGTCACCGTAAAGGTATGCATTTTTGGGAAGATATGCCAAACACGGCACGCTTAACTGACTACTCTGGCGTTGATGCTGATGGCGTACCGCAACATATTGCAGATAAAGGTTTATATGTAGATAACCTAGATGAAATCCGCGATGAAATTGGTGGTTCTTCTTATGTGATTGCTGAAGTCGATGGCGGTGAAACCAAATATTGGGAAGCCAGCATCGAAGCTGAATACTTAGGTGAAAACAGCTACATCAATGCTTCATATGTTTGGAGCCATTACTACGGTAATTTCGACCAAGACAATACCACAACAAGTAATGATGCAAATAACTTTATTGGCTCATCATACTATGGTGATGGGCGCGGTCGTTACTCATGGGATAACCGATACGGGACTCTTTCCGGTGATAAGCCACATAAAGTTAAAGTGTATGGTTACTACACTGTGCCGTGGGAAGCAAACATTGGTGCTTACTTTGTATTCCAATCTGGTCAAGCTTGGGAAAACTGGGATGGTACTATGTATGGTTATCCAACCAGCCATGTTAGCCGCTATGCCGAGCCTGCAGGTTCTCGAAGAACAGCAAGTCACTGGCAACTTGACTTAAACTACACCCAAGACTTTAAGTTCTCAGGTGATATGGAATTACAATTCCGCGCAGATATATTTAATGTCTTTAACCGCCAAACAGGTTACAACAAAAACCCATATGTACTTGATGAAAACTATGGTGAATCACGCAGTTACTATAACCCGCGTAGTTTGCAGCTTTCAGTTAACTTCAAGTTCTAAGTTAATCAATCCTGTTGGGGCCGCTATTGCGGCCCTTTTTTATGTCTCAAAAAAGCTTAAATTGTACAAAATGCTTTTGCAGCATCTATATTAGCCGCTTCTTTCATGAAGTAGTCTAGCTGCACCGTTCGGGTTATCGCTCGCGACTCGCTGTTACTTTTACTTGCCTGCCACAGCCAATGTTTAAGTGACTCTCGCGACACATCGACAAACAGCCCTTCAGGGAAGCTCTCTACAAAACGAATATCAGTGGTATTACCTTGTTTATCAATAGTAATAATAAAGCGCGCACAGCCTGTCTGCTTAGATATTAAAGCAGCTTGAGGATAGTTGGGCTTTGTTGCATGTTTAAGTGTCCACAGCTGCTCTGCTGCGTTTTTATCATCACGAAGGTCGAGCACATCGGTTGAGTTACTTGTTGCACTGTTTGGGAGTTGTGAGCAGCCAGCGAGTAAAGAAAATGCAGCAATTAAATGAACTTTCATGGTATATCCTTATAAATCAAGTCCCTGAATATACCACAATTAATTTTTAGAAATATAAAAAAACGAGGCAAGCGCCTCGTTGTTATTGCTCTAATTATCTAATTATTATTGATACAGCAAATATGGCGTTCGCTTGCGTTTAAAAGCGTTCAAATCCGCTTGCCAGCTTTGCTTGATTTGTTGCTCAGTTTGGCCAGCTTCAATCGCTAAACGCAATTTATCAGTTCCTGCAAGTTTATCCATAAAACCAGCTCGTTCAAAAAACGTTTGATCATTCGCGCTCAACTGTTGATAAGCCGAAATAAACAAACTTAAATCTAAACCTTGAATATCAGCATCTCGTAAGTCTTGACCAAATACTTCAACCCCTTTGAATTTAGGGTGCATTGAAGTGCCTTTAATCGCCCTAGGCGTAAAACTAAATTCGCCCAGTTTAACTGGCGAGTAACCGACAACTTGAAACGGAAAATCAGTGCCACGGCCAATAGTCACAGGCGTTGCTTCAAAGAAACACAAAGATGGATAAAGCGCAATTGATTGGGCATTTGGTAAGTTAGGGCTTGGCTTTATTGGTAGCTCATAAGCCATAGCACGGTCGTAGTTTGTAACAGGCACGACACTTAGCTCAAGCTTATCTGCGTCATTTATCCAGCCTTCGCCTTTAATCATTTGAGCAAGTTCAGCCACTGTCATACCGTGTAAAACAGGAATTTCGTGCATGCCAACAAATGAGCGAAATTGTGGGTCAAGAATAGGCCCATCAACATAGGCAATATTCGGGTTAGGTCTATCGAGTACCACAACCTGTTTACCATTTTCAGCGGCGGCTTCCATAACGTAATGCATTGAGCTGATGTAAGTATAAAAACGCACACCAACATCTTGAATATCAAAAATAATGACATCTAGATCTGCAAGCATCTCAGGGCTTGGCTTTTTATTACTGCCATAAATCGACACAACATCAATGCCGGTTTTAGCATCTACTGTGCTTTTAACGTGAGCACCAGCGTCATGATCGCCGCGAAAACCATGCTCTGGCGCAAATATTTTGCCGATCACTACGCCATTATCAAGTAATGCATCAACCAAATGTTGACCACTCACCACTGACGTTTGATTGACGACTAAGCCAACACGTTTACCTTTTAATGCAGGAACATAAGCTTGAAAATTGGCTGCGCCAACCTGTAAAGGCTGTGCATTTTTAGGCGCTTGTGCAGGTGTTTCTTGGCAACCTAAAAGCGCAAAACAACTAAGAACTAAAATAACTAATAAACGCATTATTCTTCAACCGCCTTACGTAAAAAGCCACCTGCTTTTGACAATAACTGTTTTGCTTCAGGAGCTGGTTTTCCGGTCAACACAATTAAAATAGCCAGTTTTGCGCTTTGCCCTGCTTGCTTTAATGCATCAACAGCTTGCTGCTGCGAACACTCTGTTGCTTGCATCACAATACGAATAGCACGAGCATGTAGCTTTTCGTTACTGGCATTTACATCAACCATCAGGTTTTTATAGACTTTACCTGTGCGGATCATGCTGGCTGTACTTAGCATATTCAACACGAGTTTCTGTGCAGTGCCCGATTTCATACGTGTAGAACCAGTCACAGCTTCTGCACCAACTACAGGGCAAATACCAATTTGTGGTAAACGCATCACAGCTGAGTCTGGGTTACAAGTAACACCCACAGTGACACAACCTAACGATTTAGCGTATTCAATTGCCGAGCAAACATAGGGGGTACGGCCACTGGCAGCTATGCCAACCACGACATCTTTACTGGTTAAACTCACATTTTTTAAATCTTCAACAGCAAGTGTTGTACTATCCTCAGCGCCTTCTACGGCTTTTTTAACCGCGGTGTCACCACCTGCAATAATACCGAGCACTTGCTGATCGCTAACGCTATAGGTAGGCGCACATTCAACTGCATCCAAAATACCTAAGCGACCACTGGTGCCAGCGCCAATGTAGATTAACCTGCCACCTTGTTGAAATGCGTCAACCACATGATCGACAGCTTCACTAATTTGTGGGATCACTTGTTTCACGGCACCCGCTACTTTGTGATCTTCATTATTGATCTTAGTGAGGATCTCAGTGGAGCTGAGCAGATCGATATCCAAAGTGTCTGGGTTTTGCCCTTCGGAGACAATACCGTTTAACTCTTCGAGTAACTCACGTTGTTGCTTAAAGACGTGCTCAGGGCTCATTGGGTTGTCCTTTTTCAATAATGTCATGGTAATGCTTTGCCGCTAAAATGGCGGCACCAGTTAATGAATCTCCTTTACAAGGAGATAATTCGTTTTGTAAGGCACGTGGCAATAATGGTTGGCTGACTTTCGCTAAACCACCAATTAAAATCACCGGTAACGGCGAGTTACCTCGGCTTTTATTTATTAACCTAACCACCGATTGGGTATGCTCTGTTAATACCGTTTTTGCCGCCTCACAGTCGTTTTGTAAGCTAAACACTAATGGGCTAAATGCTGCATAATCCGCAGGTTTTGCTTGTTTAAGCCAACTACTAATTGTTTGACGAGTGCATCCTAGCTGCTCACTCAAACGAACCGTTAATCGACTTTTTGGTAAATCATAAATATCTATATCGTTTAATAATTGCTGCACTGCCATCAGGCCGATGCGGGCACCACCGCCAAAATCATCAACGGAAAAGCCCCAACCGCTCACCAACTTTGTTTGCTTTTGGGCGTTTAATCGTGCACCGACAGCACCGGTGCCAAGGGCAATAACCACACATGGGTCACCAAGATTAGCACCATATAATGACGTAATTGCATCGCTGGTAATTTGCAAACTGGCAAATTCTATTTCGTAAACTAGCTTGAGCATCACTGTTAATTGTTCAGCAAGACTCTGCGATGAGCCACCAGCAACACCCATAACGGTGACAATTTCACTTGGCTTTGCGCCACTTTGCTGGCAAACATCACGGGTCACTTTAACAATGTTTTCTAACGCTAAATCAAGATCATTCGAAATTGATGCCGAACCCGCTTGGGCACGGAAAGTCGCACCACTTGCCTGCTCTTTTAGCTCAGCTAACACTTTGGTGCCGCCGCCATCGATGGCTAAAATATAGCGTAAGGCCATTTATGCGCTCTTCTCGTGTGCCGCTTTACCTAGGCAACATACAATAGTTGCGAGCAATGTACCTATGCATAGCTGCCAAGTAAATCCTAAGTAAAAGCGCATTGACTCAGGTAGTAGCCAGTCAATCATGTAGGGCTGCATTAATAAGGTCACCATAAAGCCCGCTATTAGCGCCGCTAACACTGAACCTTCACTACCTCGTTTGGTGAACAAGGTAGTAAAATACACACCTAACAAACCGCTGTACGAAAACACCATGACACTTAGCGCAAATTTTAATAATGGCATATCACTGTATTGCTGCCAGAAATAGCAAAGAATAGCCATAAGCGCTAAAGCAAGGCTTACTAAAGCCATGCCTACACGACCCGCTTTTACAAAGTGATGGTCATTTACTTGTTTATTGTGTTTTTCCAAGTAAGGGCGATAGATATCTTGTACGATGACTGAAGACATCGAACTAAGCCCAGAGTTCAAAGTAGAAATAGCCGCAGCAATAATACCCACGCTGACTAAACCTTTAACCCCGGCAGGTACTTCGTTTAATACGTAGTACATAAAGATAGTAATTTTTTCGCCATTAAATTCTTGTACGACCGTTTGCCCAGCTTCGCTATTCATTAGTGCAGGTTGCTGATAAACAATATACAGCAGCAAACCAATAAAGATAAAAATAGCCATAACTGGGATCACCATCACCACCGATAGTAATAACGCTTTACTGCCTTCTTTTGGACTTTTACAGGTTAATAAGCGCTGCGTCATATCTTGGTCTAAACCAAATGCAGCGATGTTTAATAGCACAAACCCCGTTAACACAGAGGCCATGTTAAACACACCTGACGGGCCAAAATCTAAATCAAATTTAAACAGCGCAAGTTTTGAATCTGCACCAGGACTTGGCTCACTCAAAGTTGCAATAATGGTTGAGAAATCAGCCGGAATAACACTCAACAAGCACCAAATAACCGCAATAGCCGCACTGACATAAACGATACTTTGCAGTACATCAGAATAAATAACGCTGCGAATGCCACCCAAAAAGGTATAAAGCAGACCCGCAAGCGCCAATACTAAAGTCGCGATGACCACACTATCGGCATCGATATTGCCATACAGAATCATCGCCACAGCAATCGCTGCCATGTATAAACGGGCGCCACTGGCAAACACACGACCAAATAAATACATCATGCCACTACGGCGCTTGGCCTTTGGTCCGATACGTTTTTCAAGCAATTCGTAAACGGTATACACTTTTTGCTGGTAGAACTTCGGAATTAAAAATGCCGATACTATGAAGGCCGCAATAAAGGCACCGATATTAGTCGCAATATAAGAAAAATCACCTTGATAGCCTTGATCAGGCCCACCAATAAACGTTGCCGCTGATTGCGAAGTCGCTAAAACAGAAATAGCCACCATCCACGTTGGCATACTATTTCCGCCTAGAAAAAAATCTTGGCTTGAGTTAGCGCGTTTGCGATTAAACCACCAGCCACTTAGCAATAAAATTGCACCGTAACTTGCGAATACTAGCCAATCGAGAAAAGCGTAATTTGCACTCATTTATTATCCTAACCCAAACCTTGATGGAATATATTATTCCATCATTATGACAAAATTAAAATACTTTTATTTCATTATTTTTATTTAGCTAAGTTAGGTAATTGCCACTGACTTTGCTTTTGTTGATATTGCGCTTTGGTTAAGCTGACTAATAGCGGCTTTTTACGCTCATCTAACCACGCAAGTAACGCATCCATATTGCTTTCTGTCATTGCTGTGCAACCTGCTGTAGGCTTACTTGGCGCCCGCCATAAATGCATAAAGATACAACTGCCCGCGCCATTGATATTGCTTGGGTTATGCTTAACAACAATGCCTTTTTTATAAAGGTTATCTTGGCTGTAAATATCACGACGCATCCATTCTGAAGAGTCTTTTACGGCATCTTCACCTACTTGTGCTTTATCAACCAATTGGTTGTAAAACGGTGAGCCTTTCACATCGATACAATAATCATTTGCTGTCATTGCTTGATAACTAAGGTTCGTTTGTAATGAATCTAAATAGCCAAAAGCAGTACCAAGCTCAAAAATACCTGCCGGCGCTTTACCATCACCTTCTTGTTTTTGCTGACCCGGCTGTGCAGGATGCAGCCCCACTCCCCACGCAAGGCCAGTACGACCCAGTACCACCGCGTGTTGCTGGCCTTGTTGTTGCCAACTACCAGCGGTTTTTTCAAAGCGATACAAGGTAGCATCAATGGCATCACTGTCATTGGCTACCACCACCACGAGCTGTTGATGACTGTTATCAATAACAGGTTTAGGTAACTCTTTACTGGCACAAGCCGATAAACTCATAACTGCAATAAGACTGACTAGTTTTTTCATGCTGGCCATACTCCGTTTGTAATTAGTTCAAGCCCCGTTATTGATTCAATACCAAGACCTGGGGCTTCCGATAAGCGTATTTGTGGGCCGCTAAATTCAACGCCCCCTTGCACAGGGTCATATTGACCAAGGGCTGGGCCATCTAAATCGATTTTACTGATTTGCTGCGCTTTGGCAGAGGCTAAATGTGCAGCACCTGCAACGGCAATACTGCCCTCTAGCATACAACCTATCATGCACTCTGCTTGGTATTGCGCTGTGATATTAGCAATCTCTATTGCTCGGCTTAAGCCGCCCGTTTTCATTAATTTAATATTAATAATATCAACTGCGCCAAGCTCTAAAAGTTGTATTACTTGCTTCGGTGAAAAGGCGCTTTCATCGGCCATAATCGGGGTGCTCACTCGCTCAGTAATATATTTGAGACCTTGAATATCACTGCTTTTTACTGGCTGCTCAACCAACTCTAATACCACGCCTGCTTGCTCAAGTTGCTGCAGTGCAAACACAGTTTGTTTGGCATTCCAGCCTTGGTTTACATCTAAACGCAGCTGCGCCTTAGCGGCAAAGCCTGCATGGATTGCTTTTACTCGCTCAATATCTTGATTAAGGTTATTGCCAATTTTTATTTTTAATACATCAAAACCTTGCTCAACCGCTCGCTGACAATCACTGAGCATTTTATCTATGTTATCGACACTAATGGTGATATCAGTTTTTAGCTCTGAATTACCACCACCAAGTAGCTTATATAAAGGCGCTTGATAGAGCTTGCCCCACAAGTCGTAAACCGCCAACTCTAAAGCCGCTTTTGCACTACTGTTACCAACCACCGTTGATTGAATAATGTGGGTAAGCTGATTAATGTTTTCGATTTCTTGCCCCACTAATTTAGGAGCAATAAACTGCTGAATGACCGCTATCATTCCTTGATGGGTATCGCCTGTAATAACCGGAGTTGAGGCCGCAGAGCCATAGCCAATTTGACCACATTCAGTGTCGATTAAAACCACTAAATCCTCGATAAAACTCACTTCTCTCAGTGCGGTTTTAAATGGGGTAACTAATGGCACTTTGAGCTTTGCAAAGCGAACAGCTTTAATTTTCATACTGGCCTCTAACGAATACGCTTAATGTTATAAACACGATCTAAGTAGCTGGTTTCTTGCGATAATCTAAGTGGCAATAATGGCGTGACCGACACCCCATTCAAGGCACTACTATAAAAGCTACCATCACCTTTCTTATAACCTAAGCCTTTAACGTCATGAATAACATAAGGCTCACCGTGATGCTCTCCTAAGTACATCATTACATGACCCGGAATATAAATTAGATCGCCAATCGCCATGTTCTTAACCGTCGGCAACTTATCATCTGCCGCAGTATTTTTATCAAAACGACTATTTTGCCCGTATTCACTACTGCCTTGCTGGCCTGAATTACGCGGCATTAGTAGGCCAAAGCTCTTATAAATTTCACCAACAAACCCAGTGCAGTCGCGACCATTGTAATCATGGCCCCAACCATAACGCTCGCCTAAAAACTTAAAGCCTTGTTTAATCAGATTCTGTTCGTTGTAGTCTAGGTAGCCTAAGTTTACATCGGCAGTTTTACTGATCATCGCCGGTTTAATTACAAGTTTGCCTTGCTCATCGCGGGTTGGGAACTGTACAACATGGCTAGCATAGCTGTTTTGGCCGTTGAGCAAATACGGTACTTGCTCACTATCAACCAATGGTAAGCGTACTCCCATATCGAGCTGCACTTCTGAGAGGGTTTCATCGCTTGGCACATAAGCAGTATTGACCTTTGCCCCGGTTACCACCAAAAAGTTAGCTTGTTCGCGATAAGCTTTTATTTTATCCGCATCAGCAAAGGCAAGATCTTCGGCTGGCGTCCATGCAAGGTAGTTGTAAGCACGAACTAACAACCATTTTTTATCTGCGCTTTGATGCAATACAGCAACCGCTTCGCCCGGAAACATACCGCTTTCTTGAAAACGATCTAAGTCTTGATCAAGGCCGCTATTTAATACCCGAACCCAGGTTGGAAAAGTGCGTAATGCCGTGCGCTTAACGACCACAGCAAAGCGTACCTCATTGTTATCTCCGACTTTGTTAAGGTTTAAGTTTTCCTGATATTTAGCAAAATCTTTCGCTGTGAGTTGGCGGCCATCGGTAAAAAAGCGCGGGCTTTTTGGAATTGAACTTGCTGAATGAATGGCGCTTGTTAGCTCGTCTTTAGTGAGCGATTTTTGAAATGAAAGGGGATCAACAATGTATTTATTATCTTTTACTAGTTTCTCGTTGAAGGCCGCAATTTGCGCCTCTGTCATGATCACTTTTGCCGATGCACCTTGTGCTAGCCAGTAGCTGGGCGAAAGCTGTGACTGCGTGACCCCGATAACATCTGATTGCCACCCCTCAGCATGCATAGGTGCACTAAAAGCAACACCTAAAGTAATTGATAAAGCGATAATTGAACGACGCATAGCTGTACCTTATTGAACGCGTTAATCTAATAATTTTGTAAAAGCATGCTGCAACTTTTGCTGCATTTGCTTACCGACTGTTGGCAAATTGGCTTCGTCAGCCCCCAAAGTTGACTGTTGTACACTAAACGTAAACTCTCGGCCACCTTGGTAATTGCCTAAACACACATGTGCCAACATAACCGTTTCTGTGGTGGAGCGCGTTTCACTTGGCCCCCAACCAATTTTTTGCCAAACACGCCACTGCCCATTCGTTGCGCCATCAAGCACTTCCTTTACTGAGCGACTATCATTTGGTGCAATAACATTTGCCAATGCATTTGTAACGATATGACTGATACCCACCATCATGCCGCCTACAGGAGCATGTTCATCTGTATGACCTGTGCCGTTAAGTAGCACATCAACATCACTTGCTTGTAAATGAGGCATTTGTGTACTTGGTTCACGCTGATGACTAACCAGACGTTTTAACCATTCCGCTTGAGCAAGTGTGGTCATTGCTTTGTTGCCCGTTAAACCACAACCCTCACAACGATACCCCAAATAGCCAGGATCATCACTGCTTGCTTTGTACCGGCTTATCTTTGCATCAAGCTCATTATTAGCAGGGTTATGCCAGTATTCGTCTGATGGCATAAACTGCTCTGAGCCATATGCGCCGTTAAATAACAAACGCTGATCCTGTAGTTTTAGCCAGCCATCATTAAAAAGCCCACGTAAATATTCGCGCCCTGCGACATTGACAAAATAACTGGCTATCGCATTTGAATTACCATCGGCTTTGCCAAATGCTTCGTAACTATTGATACTGCTGATCAAATCAGCGAGTGCCGTATCACCAGCAAAAGAAGCTGCACCAAGCTCTGGGTGAGTTTGTCTTACTTTTGACAGCGCACCGCTAAACGCTTGAACCTTCGATGAGCTCCAAGGTTCATACAGCTCATTGTGGCTGCCGTCACTTAAATACCGGTAAGCTAATTGCCCTGCTTGAACTTGATAATCAATTAGGAGTAGCTTACCCGGTTGCTCTGGGGCTAAAAAATACTGCCAATCGGCTGCCACTCTGTTTTGCCAACCTGCTTGCTGAT
Organism: Pseudoalteromonas sp. S1650; assembly: GCF_005887195.1. Classification (NCBI taxonomy): domain Bacteria; kingdom Pseudomonadati; phylum Pseudomonadota; class Gammaproteobacteria; order Alteromonadales; family Pseudoalteromonadaceae; genus Pseudoalteromonas; species Pseudoalteromonas sp. S1650. Next base: position 19,554 of record NZ_PNDF01000097.1, read on the forward strand.
AATTAACCTCAGCCGCTGATTTATAGCCTTGCAGCTTAGTTTCACTCTCAAGCGATAAACAGCCAGTATTGGTTAAATCGTTTGGCAAAATAGCAGGCGCTAACATCACCTGCTCGAAGTATTGTTGGTCGGTTAACGGGGCTTTTTCAGTGCTTGTTTGACAACCTGCCAAGAGTATCAGGGTGCAACTTATAGCCAGCCTGTTTTGATATGCACCTTTCACATACATAAAATAAAATTCCCACTTGTTATTATTTTTGGAATATTTTATTAAATCTAACACAAATTGACCATGAAGCAAATTAACTCAATTTTTTAAACGTTTTTTGCATCCAATATTAGCAATTACTCGTTTGTTGATTAGCACCTTTCAAATAAGGATCTTTCAAATGAATAAGCTATGTATCAGTGTTGTAACCTTCTACTGCTCTTTTAACGCGTTTGCTAATATAGAAAAAATAACGGTTTATGGTCACCGTACTGGATTAATTGGTGAGTCTATAAGCGCCTCTAGCGGTATTATTGGTCAGGGTGAAATAGAAAATAGACCCATGCTTCGATCTACTGAATTGCTTGAGTTAATTCCCGGTATGGCTGTCACCCAACACAGCGGCTCTGGAAAAGCGAATCAATATTTTATTCGTGGCTTTAATCTTGATCATGGAACAGACTTTGCCACGAACATTGATGGTATGCCTATCAATATGCGCAGTCATGGTCATGGGCAAGGCTATACTGACTTAAACTTTATAATTCCAGAAACAATTGCCACTGTTAGTTATCAAAAAGGCAGTTATGATGTGCGCCAAGGCGACTTTTCAACGGCTGGCAGTGCTTATTTTCATTTATCTGACAACCCTAAACATGATCAGCTCAGTATCACTGTAGGGGAAGATAACTTCTATAGAGGTGTTGCATTAGGGAGTACCTCAATCGGTAGTGGCAAACTGGTAGGCGCGACAGAGTGGCAAGTTTATGATGGGCCTTGGCAGGATATTAATGAAGACGTTAATAAAAAAAACGCATTGCTACGTTATAGTCGTGATTCAGAACAAGGTAACTTATCAATTACGGCAATGGCTTATGACAACAGTTGGAATTCAGCAGATCAGATCCCGCAAAGGGCTATTGAGCAAGGTATCATTTCAGAGCTTGGCTCACTCGATAAAACACTTGGCGGAGAGTCAAGTCGGTATAGCTTATCGACAAATTGGCAAGGACAAAACTTATCAGTAAGTGCATACCTCATCGACTACGAGCTAAATTTATACTCTAACTTCTCATATTTCCTTAACGATCCAATTAATGGCGATCAGTTTAACCAGCGAGACAACCGCACCATCTCAGGTGGAGCACTAAGCTATCAATTTACAGCTAATGTAGGTGATATTCCCGTTAATCATACCGTTGGAACAGAGCTTCGGCATGATAATGTGAATAAAGTTGGCCTATACAATACACAAGCCCGAAAGTACCTTTCAACAGTACGACAAGACAGTGTCGAGGAAACAAGCTATACAGCATACTGGCAAACACAACTTCATTTAAGCCAACAGTTAGAGGCAACCCTTGGTGTTAGATATGATTATTTAGATGCTCACGTTGATAGCGACAACAGTTTAAATTCTGGAGATGCAGATGATGATTTACTCGGCTTTAAAGCGAGTCTAACTTACTTATTTACTGATAACCTTGCTGGTTATGCAAACTGGGGGCAGTCTTTTCATTCAAATGATGCTCGTGGTGCAACCATTGCTCAAGACCCAGTAACACTTGAGGCAACAAACACCGTAGACTTACTCGTTAAGAGTAACGGTGCAGAGCTAGGGTTGCGCTACTTCGATGAGCAACAATTTAACTTTTCTGCAGCCCTTTGGTGGCTAGAACTCGACTCAGAATTGTTGTTTGTTGGTGATGCAGGTAACACTGAGGCCAGTGATGCATCACAGCGCTATGGTATAGAACTAAGTGCCTACTACTGGCTTAGTGACACATTAAGCTTAGATGCAGAAGCGTCATTTACGCATTCTCGTTTAGACATTAGCAATAACAACAACCGTATTGAGGGAGCTGTACCAGTGGTTGCAAGTGCCGGGATTAGCTGGCAGTTTGCACAACAGTGGCAAAGCTCATTACGTTTACGCCATATAGGTAAACGTATGTTGAGTGATGATGGCAGCAAACGTTCAGAGCCTTTAACTGTGGTGAATGGTTTAGTGAGTTATCAGCAAACTCATTGGAAAGCAGCACTTGAATTGCTTAACTTGTTTGATAGTAATGACCATGACATTGATTACTACTACTCATCAAGACTAGCGGGCGAACCAACAGAAGGGGTAGAAGATAATCACTTTCACCCCATTGAGCCACGCACAGTTCGATTAAGCATGAGTTTTTTATTTTAAAGAATGATCCTATTCTGTAGGTCGCCATTTATGGCGACAGCATCTAGATGCGCGCGAAACAAGTTTCACGCCTACGGGGTGCATTTTTTGTATTTTGAGTTGGGGATTTAATTTGTGGTGTGGAAGCGTGATGTTCACAACTGAAGTCGCTCCTACAACCACACCTACGCGAATTGCAGGCACAAAAAAACCGACTTTCGTCGGTTTATGTCACTTTAACTCTACATGAGAGAAAGTGGCGGACGCGGGAGGATTCGAACCTCCGACCGCCTGGTTCGTAGCCAGGTACTCTATCCAGCTGAC
>NZ_PNDF01000098.1:0-30023 GCF_005887195.1 Pseudoalteromonas sp. S1650
CGCAAAACCCACCCCTACCAAGGGCCTAGGTGACAAACAGCCTCTCGTTGTGTTTAACGAATTACGCAATGCGGCCTAATTTAGCGAGTGGTGCACTTCGGGGTTGAATTCGCGAACTATCTTCTTTCATTTTTTTTATATGTTGTGTGTACTTCACTTCGAATATGGTCGCATCATTCTCCAGTTGTTCTAAGTAAGGTAGATATATACCTTCTTTTAGAAAATCATTAGTGTATTGATTCAAATCTGTCAAATCAGGAAGAGATGCGTTTTTTAAGGTTCTATTGATTTCTCTTATTTGCTTTGCTGTTGGCTTGAACTGATTTGAAATAGTTTTTGCTATTGTTGAAATTTGATTAGATAAAAGCTGTAGATTGCTAAAATCCTCAGGTTTTATTTTATCTTCAGCTATATTATTTTTATGGCTAAAGAACATCCCTCCATATTTAGACTTAACATTAAGTCCAAGTCTATTTAATAGAGATGTTAATTCAATATATTTTAAATTTAAATTTGAGACGTTTTTATATATATCAAGGTGTTCTTGGATTTTTTCTTTATTTCCTAAGAATTTTATATAGCTCTCTTCAGCTCGTTTTACTCTGCTACTAGATTGACCGTATTTTTTTCGATATAAGTTGATACATTCATTGATTCTTTTATCTACTCTCTCTATCAGGTCGCTTGACCAGTCTCGTAATGGATTATTTGATGAATAATACTGAAACATATCAGGGCTTAAAAATGAATCGTTAAGTACTGTTGTACACTTTTCATCCATAGCATTTATGTTTGTGGAAAGTGATAATAGTGCCAGAAAAACAACAGCTTTAGGGTTGAATTGTTTTACCATTTTTATTCTCCAAAATTCAAATGCTTAGTTTTAATTATAAGTGATATTTAAGCTTAAATTTCCTTATGTGAATTAGTAACTAATCGGTTTATTTTAAATGTTAAGTAATAAACGCCAAATATAGCTGTTAAAAATCTATTACAAAACCCTTTATAAGTATGTTCAAGTTGGTTTTTAAGATTGAAAGCTATAATTGCTGAAAGTATGATTGGAGAGATAACAGAGAATATTATAAATGAAATAGGGTTTTCAACATTAAATGCGGATGACGCTATTAATTCAAATAAGCTTGCTAGCATCATTGAACCTGCTCCTGCTTTTATTTTTATTCTCGCATTTTCGCAGATTTTATTAATAATTAGTAATAGTAAGATCATACCGCCAGGTAAAAGCTCTATGATAACTATAGCGGTAAAGGTTGGAATAAAAAAAGAGTTTATTTCGGATGTCTTTTTGTCATCTATAAAGTGTGATTTTTTATTTTTTGTTATTTTTACAGGTATGTTTATTTTTCTAAGTGCAGATATTAACTTTTTTGCATTAGAGCTAGAAATGCTTCTCTTTATTTCAATTCCACTATCATAAAGCTGTTTGGAGATATTGGTTAAATCTGTTTTTAGAATTTTAGATAGTTTTGGTAAGGCTGTTTTATCATAATCACATGAGTGATACGTTATTGTATATTTTTCATCAGAATTTAAATCGTTATTTTTAAATTTATTAAAATTGGTAGCTAGTTGTTGAGAAAATCTATCGCCATCAATTAAATATGATATTGGTATGTGGTGTTTTTGAATTTCATGTTTGCTATCTATGAAGTTTATATGTACCCCATTTTTTTTGAAATCAATTTTATCAATTGTAGAGAATGGAATTGTAATCATTACCCCTGTGAAAATATTGATAGTTTGAAGGTTTTTACCGGTGACCTTATACTCTAAGTTTTTGTACCTACTATTAAATGCCATCCTTAAAATTAGTGGCATTAAGCAGGAAGCAAATACAATTGAAACAACAGAGAATATATCAACCAGTATAAAATCAATAACCTCTTTAAGGGTTGGGTATCTTGAAATGATGTACTTTAATGGTTTTATTAAATAGTTAATTTCCTCACTATTGAGCTGTAGGTAAAATGAAAAAGAGAAGCAAACTATAGAAAAGGTAAATCCAGCAAATTGTACTTTCTTGCTGAGTTTGAATGTGTTTTTCTCCACATTAATTTCCTTCTTAAAGTCAAACATTTATTACAACTTACTTGGTGTGACTTTTATATAGGAAATTTTCCTAGAAGGGGGTTTAATTGCTTAAATGTCCTCAAAAATAACTTCAATTTTATAGCCATCACCTGATTTTATAGAGGAAACACCATTTAACGCTAATACACGTTCTTCAATAAATGATAGGCCATAGCTTCCAGAGTTCGAGCTTTTAGCTTTAGCTGAACCATTATCCTCTATAAGCAAATAAATACTATTTTTAGAAGTTTCTAAGTAAATCTTCAGTTTACTTGAGTCACTATGTTTAACACAGTTCGTTACAGCCTCCTGACAAATACGGTAGATAGCAGTTTGATGTTCATCTGATATTTGAGAATTTATGTTTATAACTGCTTGATATTCAATATTATATTTAGTGAGAATCTGTTTGAATTTACCAGCCTTAACTGCCAATTCTAGGCCAAGATCATCCAATTCTCTTGGCCGTAAGTTATGCATTATTTCATAAATTGAATCATACATATCTTTGGCGTTATATTTTAATGTGCTAATTATTGAATTTTCTTTTTCTCCAAGTGCAATCGATAAAATAGTTAAATCTGTTTTTAGGGCTGTCAGGTTTTGGCCTAATTCGTCATGGAGTTCTTGAGACAAGTACTTTCGCTCATTTTCTTGCACAGTCACCATACGTTTAGCGAGTTGCTTATTTTTCTCAAGAAGCGCTGTGAGTTTTTCGTTGCTGGCTTGTAGCTGATTATTTTTGATTTTTAACTCGTTAGTGGCAGTTCCTATTAGCAAGCCAGTTACTGAGTTAGCTAAAATAAATAATTGGCTAATGTAAGTATTGGTCGCATCTTGGATGAGGCCTGCTTGTGCAACGATCAGCGCATTACTTACCAAGGCACTTGCTATCGCTCCTTTAATTCCAAACTTATAAGAAAACCAAATAACCGGAAGAAGTGAGCAAAGGCGTAGCAAGGGGTAAAGGTCTGGGTGGCTCAGGTAGCTAATTATATAAAGAAACGCCAGTGCTAATAAGCTTAATAAAATAACAGCATGGTAACGAGAGTGCATACGGGTATAACTTTGGCTAATTAACAATAATGCCGGGGCAACTAATAATGTCCCCGTCAGGTCGCCTAATGTCATATTGAGTTGATAATGTAATACTTGCTTATCCTCTAACCAAGTTGTGAATTCAAAGGCGCTAGAGAACAAAAACCATTTAAAAGAAGCTGAAAAAACTGCAAGTAGAATTAACGACAAAGCGCCAGAATTAGAGGTGATTTTTGGCGGCCAGCGGCTTTTCTTAAAGCTGTGGACGATAGCCATATAGGTTAATTCTTGAAAGAAACCGTGAAATAGATCAAAGTTCCATTCATTATTGTAATAGACACCTAAATACGACGCATAAAGTCGAGAGGCAATCCAAAGCATTGGCCAAAATCGCATAGGAAAAATAACAAAAAATGCAAGCTTCACCCCCGCAGGCAAGTAAATAGCACTACTTTGGGCAACAGTTTCTAAATGATTACTCACCCAAGAGGATAAATATAAGGCTAAAAAGTAAAGCGCAAACACCAATAACTGGTTAAACACTTCAGTTATAAAGCTACGTGAAGAGTATTTTGTTGAAACGAGCTTATGCCAGTTCATCAAGTGTGATCATCCCGGAATCTATAGCAATTTTTAATAATTCAAATGAATTACTGACTTCAAGTTTGTTGTATATATTCGTTTTATGTACGTGAGCTGTTTTGGGCATCATATCGAGTTTTTGGGCAACTTCTTTGGCGTTCAACCCTTTAGCAAATAAGGGTAGTGCCTCTTTCTCTCTTGGCGTTAAGAAAGAAAGTTTGCTTGCAGGGGAGGTGGTATTAAATTTCACATCTTCACTTATGTACTGTCCTCCATTAATGACTGAATTGACTGCATTAATTAAAGCTTCTGATGCTGAGCGTTTAGATACATAACCTTTAGCGCCGAGCTTTAATGCGTTGCTAACGTAGGGTTCGTAGTCATACATAGAGGCAACTATGGTTTTTATGTCGGGGAAGTGAGTGTTTAGATAAGTAAGAAATGCGAGTCCGTTTTCACCGTCATGCATAGAAATATCAACAATAAATACATGAGGTTGCTCTAAACCAACTGCTAACTTAGCTTCACTAACTGAACAAGCTTCAATTACTACCTCCCAATCATTATTAAGTTCAAGCAATTTTTTGAAACTGTCTCTAACAAGTTGATGATCTTCAATAATGCCTATACGCATAATTCCCTCCATAATTGCTAAGTATATCGTTAACTTAGTGTGTTATGTCTAGGAATTATTCTTATATAATGGAGGTCAACTTTTTAGGTTAATATTTAGTCAGAACTAGCTAACTATAAAGCTTTAACATTTGGAGCTTTATATGAAAATTAATAACCCCGTCAAGCTATATTTAAATGGCTTAGCAGCTTCAGGGAAGCGATCTTGTTATTCGCAACTGAATACAATGAGACAAGTATTAAATTGGCCTAAACCACTCGAAGAACAACCATTTCATTTACTTAGTTATAGTCAATTAGAAATGCTGAAAGTACAAATGCTTAACCAAGGCCAAGCAAGAAAAACAATTAATAGAGCAATTCAATTGATTAAGGGAATAGTGAATGCTGCATATAGTTTAGAGTTGATTAGTCACAAAGACTTGATGCGAATTAAGTCAGTAAAAAGTGTAAAGAACCAAAGTAGTGATAAAGGTCAAGCACTCTCGCCAGAGCACATTAATACACTACTCAAAGAAATGAAAATGAAAAGTGATTGGGTTGGGACAAGAGATCTTGCGATTTTTACAATGTTATTATCAACAGGTATTAGAAGAACTGAGTTATGTAACTTGGAGTTAGCTGATTATATTTCTGAGGTTGGTCAGATACTTATTCGTTCAGGGAAGGGAGGAAAGTTTAGGCGTCAATTTTTACCTAAGTGGTCTATTAGTAGTATTGAGCAATGGCTAGGGATTAGAGGCAGTAATCAAGGGCCACTCTTCTTGGCAAGAGGTCGTTTTAAAGGTCTGAGTAGTGATGCCCTATATAGACTTGTAGTCAAAAGAACAAAAACTATTTTGAATCGCCGATATACACCACATGATTTACGTCGTACATACATAACTGAGTTATTAAATAGTGGAGCTGATGTTTTAACTGTCAGTCGTATGGCTGGGCATGCAAATGTTAGTACCACCCAATTATATGATAAGCGGGGTATAGAAGCTCAAATACAGGCAGCTCAAGCTTTAGACTTTAGCCGAGGTGAATAAAATGCTTAATCGTGAGTTATATGATTTAGGGGCTAATTTAGCATATCGCTTAACTAAAAGTAGTATGTTTGACTTGGAGGCTTTGAATGAGTTGAAACCAATTACAATCAAAAGTATTAGTGGTAGGCCTTTTCATTTTGATGGTTCCAAATCATGCTTTCCTAATTCCATATATGAACACTTTAAGAGTGCGATGGAACAAGGTCGAACGCAATCCATATTAGAGGCTAACTGCCAAATATTTAGAAGTGCCTATGATCTGCCTATAGAGTCTGTAAAGTTACTAGCATTCATCGCGTTAAATAGTTTTAGCTCACCTTTTAATGAGTATATCGAAACGCAACTCGGTTTGAGTCAGAATCATTTGTATCAATTAATTTCGGATGCACTCGATATAGATTTCTTAACTTTAAAACATACTTTAGAAATGCTTTCGAAAACAGGGTTGTGGGAAGAGTGCTCGGTAAATGCAGATGATATGTTACAAATGCATCCTTACTTTGCAAAAAGTTTAGCGTTTAAGCCTTCTAAAGATTTTTCGCAATTACTTTCACATGTCATTTCTAAACTACCTAAATCGACACTGAAAATTAATAATTATAGTCACTTAAACATGGATATATTAACCGACCTTGTGGAATCTACTCATGTAAAAGGGCTGCATGGTATTAATATCTTGTTTTATGGTGAACCAGGAGTCGGAAAAACCGAGCTTGCAAGGCTTATCATTGATCAAATAAATGCTAATTTATTTGAAGTTAAAGCTCTTGGTGAGAGCATTGTGAATCCTCATGATGAGCTCAACTCAAGGTATAGTAGTGCTCAGTTACGATTACAGTATCTTAGAATGACTCAAAGGTTATTCAGCGGTAAAGCAGGTAATTGGCTGTTAATTGATGAATGTGAAGATGTTTATTCTTCATTTCATCATGGAACAAAAGTCTCTAAGGATTTATTTCACGAGCTTTTAGAAACTAATTGTACCCCAACAATTTGGATAACTAACAACCCTGAGTTGATCCCTCCGAGTTGTATTCGCCGCTTTTCATATGTATTGGAATTACCAAACTTACCTGATGATGCAAGACAGGGCTTATTGGATAAATCACTAAAAGGACTAAGAGTTTCAAAAGAATTTAAATCTAGCCTTTTAACTGTAAGTGATTTAACACCAGCCTTATTAAATAAAGGGAGGGAGCTTTGTAAGGCTTGCGATGTGCAAGGTGTTAAAGCTGAGGTATACATTGAATCTTACCTAGAACAAAGTCTGCAGGTGCAAGGTAGACCCTTTTGGTGCTTAAATAACTACAGAGCTGAGATTGAGTTTGACCCTGAGTTCTGCAATGTTAAAGGTGATGTAAGTAGTCTTTTAGAGGTTATTCGTGCTGTTGATAATTTCAATGAAGCTAGGGTCCTATTGTATGGCGCTTCAGGGACAGGTAAGTCTGCTTTCGTACACTATGTATGTAAAGAGTTATCAATCAACCTGCTAACTGTTAAGGCATCTGACCTTCTTGGTAAGTATGTAGGCGAAAGTGAGAAAAATATAGCTAGATATTTTGAGCTTGCAACTAAGGAAGGTAAGGCTCTTCTTCTTGATGAGGCTGATAGTTTCTTATCAACGCGAGAAGGAGCAACAAAGCCATGGGAAGTGTCTCAAGTAAACGAACTTCTAGTGCAAATTGAAAGGTTCCAGTTACCTCTTTTTATTGCTACTAACTTCTTTGAAAGGTTAGACAAGGCTTTATTGAGACGTATGGATTTTAAGATCGAGTTATTACCTTTGACGCCTAAGCAATCCTTAGAGGTGTTTGAAAAGGTAATGGGTGAGCTCCCATTAAATAATGAAAAAATCCGCTTAGAAAGTATGGTGAATTTGACTATGGGTGACTTTGCATTGCTATCAAGACGGAAGCGCTTTAAAAAAGGGCGAGTATTGGTAAGGGAGGCCCTCGAAATACTAGAGATGGGGCATAAGTATAAGCAGCCTAAAAGAAAAATAGGCTTTAATATTTGAGAAAATATATTTATAAATAATTTATCGTTATGCTCAATTGTTCTGAAAAAGCAGCTACTGTTTTATAAGATTAATTGAAAGTAGGGAACTATTAGTTCATAATCACGTCAAATGAAACGTCAAAAAAAATGTCTACTTCTAAGCTGAACTCATAGGATAAAAAGTGAAATATCAAAAGCCGCCAGTCAAATACGTTGTTGCTAAGTTAAAATTTAGCAAGGTGTTTGGCAAATATGCTGAAGACAAATATAAAGATGTTCTTAATAAACTAGATACAATTGGTCTTGAGAGGATTGTTGTAAGTAAAGTCAATCAATTAGAATTACACCAGTCTGGTGAAAACTTTAAATTTTCCGAAGGAACAGTTGATAGAGTTGGTTTTTTTTCAGCTAATAGCAAGCGTTGCGCTATTATTTCGGAGCAAGTCTTAGAGTTCAGATTGAGTGAATATGACGATCATAAACATTTTTTGGATGATGCCTATTCATTCTATGAGAAGTTTATTGGAAGCGGCTTTGCTGTAGAAAATCCAATTAGTGAGATTGAACTTCATTATGTTGATCATTTTATTCCTGTGGAATGTGAATTAGCAGACATGTTTCAAGGAGTCACTTTGCCTATAGGTCAATTCTATAGTAATGACAACGATTTTTTTCAATTTGGCGGATTAAACTTTAGCCGAATTCTTGACTCTAAAAGAGAGAAAGTACAGGTATCTCTAGAGCAGCTACCGATAGGGGCTACGGGAGAAAGTGAACAAAGAAACTTACCAAAGCTTTTACCTGACACTCTGATAGAACCTGATAGTAAATTAGGCATGCCAATTTCTGTGGAATATCCAGAAAGTTCGGTTGGTAAGCATTACGCACTAGTGCATACCCAAGGTTCAAAATTAATTACACCTGAAGACAATAAGACCGTCATTAGAGACCATTTAGAAGAGTTGTATAAAGAAGGTCGATTAACATTTGATAAAATGATTAATACTGAAGTTTGTAATGGAATTTGGGAATTGATGGAGTAAGTTTATGCAAGTATATGATTTGGCTAGTATTGGTGGGCCAGCTGCAATGTTGCCACCTCCGATAGAGGTTTATACAGAAAAAGAAGCTAGATTTCTGCCTCCTAGAGTACATGTAGAAAATAACACCTATGTCATTTACTCCCCAAATACTAAAGCTGAGAGCGAGCAGCTTTTGCCTGCATTATTACATGTTGAGGATTGTGTATCTCTATGTCAGAGGGTGTTAGGGTTAAAAATCCAAGAAATTGCTAAGTTACTTGATATTTCAAGGGCCTCTTTAGATTTGCATAGAAAAGGTAAAGTGAAAAATATGGAACCATATTTTAAACTCGCTAGCTTTGTGAATTATATAGAAGAGTCATTTAATGGTGACATAAGCAAAGCCATGCGAAGTGTCCTTATTGAAAGGAAAACACTAGTGCAGCATTTGCTTGCGAACAAAGATAGTCTTGAAAAGACGGTACCTTATTTTGAAAAGGCAAGTGATAAATTAGATAGTATAACGCTTAGAAAGGTTAAAATAGATTCGAACTTAGCTGCTACTCGGTTAGCTGGTATAGGTCAAGTGGGCTAATTTGGGGTAGGTTTAGTCAGTGCAAGAGTTGATTGAAATTGGTATTCGTCAGGGAACAATCCTTACTTTCAATAAGGGGATTGATAGCGATAATTCAATTTTTCAAGACATAAAAGCAGGGCGATTTGGACTATTCTCGGATGGAAAAGTAGGACCTTCTAATATTTTATTAGTTCTCACGCAAGAGTGCGGTATTGCTTCTAGGAACACTATTGAAGTTCTACAGGGAAAGAAAGATAAAAAGTTCAATGAAGAAAAGAACCGACATCTATTAAATGCTCAAGACTATAGCAAATTAGTTTTGAAAATAGGTGAAGACTTTTATAGTTTTAAAGAAACTGAGCTTTCTAAAGTGAATCAAGAAGCTGTTTTGAAGTTGTTTGATGATGAACTTATCAGGCTTGGACAACTTGAGTCTTGGCAAAAGCGACGTCTCTTAGATTGGAGAAGATTAGAGTACACTAGAGTACCTTTCCCTGATAAGTTTAATCGAGCCTTTAAATCTTACTATACTAAAGAAGGTAAATGGTTCTCAGATTTTCTTCAGGAAAATCAGGGTAACATAGATTCTGTAAGGGTCTATATTGACCCTGATGATGAAAATGCTGATGAGTACAATATATCTTTTTGCGCACTTTTGACTGATGATTGTAGTGAGGAACAGGCGGAAGAAATTTCTGTTAAGCTTTTGGAAATGCTTACTGAAATTAATGAAATAGCACCATTCCTTAACCCATTACAGTTAGATAGTTATGAGGGGGGAATGGATGTACCGGATGCTGTAATGTTGTCACTGACAGAGCGCTACGATGAATTTACTTTTGCTAATGCCTTTCACATGAAAGAATTTAATCTAGAGTTTCTTTGTTATTAGCGTGAAAATTTTATTGTTAGCATAAAGTTTGTTGATGTACCACTGTAAGTTTGAACATGCAAGTTTAGTCTATCAGCTATTTTTCTAGTCTTAAATTATGGCGAGTCACAAAGCCCAAAAGCCGCTTGATAATTCAAGCGGCCTTGATATTTAGCCTATTTTGATACCACCTACTGCAGCTCAGTATTTTTTAATAATTGAACACTATCAGTACCGACCTATTAGATTGGATTAAGCAAGCTCCCGTAAATTTAAAACAGCTCTGCTTTTATGTCTCTAACAATATTACCGCTAGCTCGTCTATCACTTGGTGTTTTTGCAAAAGTCACTTTGCAACGATCATCATTGATAAAGCGTAAGTGGTTATGATTGCCATCTTGAATAACTTCTAACCCAATACATTTCAGGGCTTGTTTCATGGGAGAAGTCATACCGTTGTAATTATTAAATATCTGTTTTAATTCATCGAAAACTACCGGACGAGCAGCTTCAATTGGGTTGTTATTTAAGATATCTTGCAATAGGTGGTATTTTCTAGAGGTCTGTTTACTGTTTTTAATGTAATTGTTTAGAGCATCAATTACTAGTTCCGATATTTCACCTTCATACTTTTCACTTTCATCACCAAAAATAAGAATCGGCTTACCTTGTTTGAAAGGTTTATCCATGAAGTCGTTGAGTCGGATTTCTAGAACTCGTTTATCATTTTTACATTGGGTTAGTTCTTGGTTAGCTTCTAAATTAGCTAAAAGTTGATCATCAGCCTCTCTTTCATACTTCTCCTTGAGTTGAGCGAATACACTTTCTTGCTCTTCAAGCTGTTCAAATGCCTCTTCAGCAAGACTTTTGTATTCACCGTCCGAATTGAGTTCATTAAAACGCTCTTTTAATTGAATTCTTGAGTCTTTTTGTCTTTTGGCTCTAACATCAGTAGGACTAAAGTGACGTTTCTTATTATAGCCATTAGTTGTGTGTGTGATATATGAAAGTATATGCTGAAATTTATTTTCATATTTATCATTTAGAGATGAAAGCGTATCGCTTCGGATTAGTCTATTTCCACAATATTCTCTGCCAAACGATGGATAGATAATATTTACAGCCCCATCCCAAGCGGAGTATTTGCGAGTTAAAACTTTTTCAAGTTCCCAGCTATCAATCTCCTCTTCTGAGTGTATAACTTGAGCTAAACCAACTAATTGTTCTTGTAATTTGTATGGATTGACTATCGGTGCTTTGTTTGTTTTACAGTTACTAACAAACACGAGAGGAAAGTTTCGATCTGAACGTTCTATTTCATAGCAAAATGCTTTAAAAGAGTCATAATTGTTGGTTATGGTTTGTGTATGGAGCCCTAAAGTTGATTCTGGATTTAGAGTGGCATTTTGTAATAAGTAGCTAACCAGTTTAGGTCTAGTAGTACTAGGTATGTCTTTAACTAAAGTGCTTATATCACTTGTTTCTAGGAGGATTGAAATAGTTGTTGAGTTACCTTCGAATTTTACTCCTATTTCAGTTATCCACTGCCTTCCTTTCACACTCTTATCTGGGTGACTTAATAATATTGAATATAAGGCTGGGGTCATTGCTGTAGCTGTGAAAGTCCTAACTTTCATTTTGTCTATGGTGAACTCATCGCCACTTAGTAACATATCATTAGTGAAGTGCTTTTTGGTTACTTGTTTTAGCCATCCTGAGATTGTTGATATAGCAGCAGAGAAGCTGTGCGGGCCGATTAACTCAAACTGATTTACGTAAATTAACATACTATTCCTTATTTAAGCCCTAAAGTCTAATGAGAAGAGAGCTCAATTATTTTTCCTTTATGGTTTTTGTTTTGGGTTTTTTGTTGAAATCTATCCAATTTATCTTATCTGACAAGGTTATATTTTGTACACCAATCATTGAGAATATGCAAATTCCAAACTTAGAATTTGTATGTAAGTAGTTATGTAATTGACAGTGTTTTAGCTTGCAAATTGTGCCAACGAGTGTGACACTAAATAGATAGACTAAATCCAAAGTGCTGTTTTATAACGTGTTGGTATTTTTGCTTGTCAGCTTATTGGCTGACTCACCAAATTTAAAGAAAGCCCACAGTAAAAACTGTGGGCTTTTTTCTGGGTGTTTAAAGTTATTTAGAAAATCCACTCCGCGCATACAAAACAGCGGCTTACTGGCTGACTCACCAAATCATATTAAAGCCCGTAGTGAATGCTACGGGCTTTTTGTTTTTTTAGGGCTTAGAAAATCCACTCCGCTCATACAAAACAACGACTTACTGGCTGACTCACCAAATTACATAAAAAGCCTCGCAGCAATGCGGGGCTTTTTTCTTTCTATATCTTTACGTAATTAAGAAAACCCACTCCGCTCAATATTCAAAATGAATCATCATTCTTTGCTCTTTAATCTCGATTGCCCATTTAAGTTGTTTAACCATTCTCTGCAATCTAGGAATATTTCTTAGGCTTACTAAGAAAGTCGCTCATTATCATAACGGCTTGTTCTTCATATCCTTTAAGTCTGATTTACTTTTGCTTAAAGGATTGAAAGTGAGTGTTATTGAGGGCAGTACTAAGGAATTTGGCAATACGACTATTCTACTTCATAGCTTGGGTTCTTCTTGTTATAGAATCGAATGGTATAGCCGGATGACGGGCGCATCGACGAGTTTAGCGAGGCTCACGCAAGGCAAGTACGTTGTTATTCGTAAATGGGCGCAAGTTAAAAATATGGCCGATGTTTCGAGTGAATTTAGTAGTCGAAATAGTGCGTTGATACACTTTTTAAATAACGTTGATATTGTTAAATCCCATGATGACTGGATCAGTGCCGCTAAGCAGCATTGTCTAAATTTGTTTGTTGAAAATGAAGGGCTAAAACCAGTTACTAAAGCGAGTTTCCCTAAACCGAGGTTGCAAGGAGCAATAGGAAAAGAAGTTGTTGTGAAATCGAAATTGGGTGAAAGGGAAATTGCTCAGGGCTTACTATTGCAGCTTGTTGGTAACCAGGCCGAAATTCAATTAACTAACTCAAAAAAGAAATATTTTTCAAATCAAGTGTATATAAGGTAGGTATTAAGCTGGTAGTTTAACTACCAGCTAATAAAACTTGAACTACAACCAAATCTTTTGTAACTCTGGCCATTGCTTTTCAAATTGTGCACTGGGTTTTGCTTTAAAGTCGCTGCGCACGAATTGGTTCATCTTACCTTCTACATAGGCGAGTAAGAAGTTGGCTAGGGTGCTTTCGTCTGACTGGAATGCTTTACCTTCGCGCAGTTTGCGCTCGCGTAGCACTTGCTTGAACTGAGTTTCTAGCTTTTCAAATAAGCCTTGTACACGCTCACGTAAACGCTCTTGCTCACCTTGTAAGGCATCACCGGTCAAAATGCGGGTAATGCCCGGGTTTTTCTCGGCGAAGGCTAACAATAACAGCAAAATATTGTACACACGTGTTTGGCTTTCTTTCTCATTTTCTAAAATGAGGTTAATGCGTGATAACAGGGTATCTTCAATAAACTCGATTAGGCCCTCAAACATCCGTGCTTTACTCGGAAAATGACGATATAACGCAGCTTCAGACACACCGACCTCAGCCGCAAGTTTTGCGGTTGTGATACGTTGACCTGGGCTGGTTTCTAACATTTGTGCGAGTGCTTGCAGAATCTGCTCTTTGCGATTACTTCTTTTTGTCGCAGGCATGACCATTCCTTTCTTATAATTTATTACTTGCGCTGTTGGGAGTCAGACAAGCCATTTTTTGTGCAAATGAGTGGTTTATGTTAATGTTTTATTCAGTTTCTTTCCAGCATTTTTACAAACGCTTGGCAAGCTCAGTCATTACGCTCATGGCTAAATCTTTTTTACTTCCCATTGCTAAATCTAGCTGCTCATTGTGCCAGAAGAGTGTTAAAGCATTATGATCAGAATTAAAGCCAAGGCCTTCTTTTGATACGTCATTTGCGCAGATCATATCGAGGTTTTTGTTCTTTAATTTACCTTGAG
This sequence comes from Pseudoalteromonas sp. S1650, assembly GCF_005887195.1. Taxonomy (NCBI): domain Bacteria; kingdom Pseudomonadati; phylum Pseudomonadota; class Gammaproteobacteria; order Alteromonadales; family Pseudoalteromonadaceae; genus Pseudoalteromonas; species Pseudoalteromonas sp. S1650. The sequence goes on from NZ_PNDF01000098.1 coordinate 13,878, forward strand.
CATAGCTTGCAACATCTTGAGTTTCTGCCGCAAAGCCAACGGTATAAGGGCGGTTTTCGCTAAGCGCAGCGACATTAGCGATGACATCTGGGTTCTTAACTAAAGTGAGGGTCAGTTCATCACCTTGCTTTTTCATCTTTTGCTCATGAATTGCAGCTGCACGGTAATCAGCCACTGCTGCACAGCCGATAAAAGCATCCGATTGCGCGGCCAGTTCCATTGAGGCGGTGAGTAATTGCTCAGCACTTTCTATATTAGTAAGCAGGGCATTAGCAGGTGCTTTAATTGTTACAGGGCCTGAAATCAGATTTACCGTTGCACCTAACGCAAGCGCAGCTTCAGCAAGGGCATAACCCATTTTGCCTGAGCTGTGGTTAGAAATATAACGAACTGGGTCGAGGGCTTCTCGGGTTGGTCCTGCAGTAATCGTGATAGTTTTGCCTGCAAGTAGTGGCTCTACTTCAGGTTGTGTACAAAGCGCGACTAACTCATGAGGCTCTAACATGCGTCCTGCGCCTACATCACCACAGGCTTGCTCGCCTTTACCTGGGCCCCAAATAGCCACGCCACGCTCGTTAAGTGTGGCAAGGTTTGCTTGTGTAGCAGGGTGGGCATACATTTGTTGATTCATGGCAGGTGCAACCGCCACTTTTGCAGGGGTAGCCAGTAGTAGGGTCGTCAGTAAGTCATCTGCAATACCCATGGCCATTTTCGCTAAAATATTACTGGTTGCAGGGGCGACTAAAATAAGGTCTGCCCATTTGGCAAATTCGATATGACCCATTGCGGCTTCTGCTGCTGGGTCGAGTAATGAATCAGAAACAATCTCACCGCTTACCGCTTGCATAGTCAAAGGAGTAATAAAGTGTTTGGCTGAGTCGGTCATGACGACTTTTACTTCACAGCCTTGATCTTTTAAACGGCGAACAAGTTCTGCGCATTTATAGGCTGCAATACCACCACTCATACCTAACAGGATTTTTTTATTTACTGATTTTGTCATTACGTGAAATTTAACCTTTGTCGATATGGGCTAACGATAGCAAATCTTTACCGATAGCATGAAGTTTTCTTTTCTACAGACAGGAAAAAACTAAATTTTATAGTACAGTTTAATATATGGAATAGTTGTTTTAAGGATGAAGCAATGCCATTAACCGATTTACCTTTATCAGCAAGGCCGCGGGAGAAGTTACTTGCCCAAGGTGCCAAAGCACTCTCAGATGCAGAGTTATTAGCAATATTCTTACGAACCGGTGTGCCGGGCATGAATGCCATTGAACTGGCTGAGCATCTGCTCGATATTAATAGTACGCTGCATGACTTATTTAATGCATCTGAACAAGAGTTTTGCGCTCAAAAGGGTTTAGGGGCTGCTAAGTATGTGCAGCTTCAAGCGGTACTTGAATTAAGCCGGCGCTATATGCTTGAGCAATGTAAGCGCGAGGCGTTATTTACTTCGCCACAAGCCGTGTATGACTATTTAACTATTCAGTTACGTGGCTTACAGCAGGAAGTATTTATGGTGCTGTACTTAGATAGTCAAAACCAGTTGATTAAAGACGAAGTACTTTTTTACGGCACTATTAATGCCGCGTCTGTGTACCCCCGTGAAGTGGTTAAAGCAGCGCTGCGTAATAATGCGGCGGCACTAATACTTGCTCATAACCACCCAAGTGGGGTGGCTGAGCCTAGTCAGGCCGATAAATTGATCACCACTAAATTGCAGCAAGCTTTAGCCTTAGTCGATATAAATGTGCTGGATCACATCATAGTGGGTGGTGAAAATTGTGTTTCGTTTGCCGAAAGAGGGCTTATATAGAGCCAACTGTATTAGAGAGTGTGTTAAAAATGAGCAGTTTAGGGCGATTTTAGAAATTAGTTTAATTTAAATGCAGTTTTTACTTTCCCTAAGGGCATTCGATCTTTATAATTAGCCGCTATCAAATTTACACATGAGCTGATTGGATAAGATCTGTTACTTGATCTTTGCCTGTATAAGCTGTATAAAGAGCGCCCTTCGATTTATCCCGGGGCACAAATACTGGCCTAAGGGAAAATTAAGCTCGAGCGAAGTTATTGGAGATATATAGACATGTCTAAAGTATGTCAAGTTACAGGTAAGCGTCCAGCGGTTGGTAATCACCGTTCACACGCGAGAAACGCGACTAAACGTCGTTTCCTACCTAACCTACAAACTCACCGTTTTTGGGTTGAAAGTGAAAAACGTTTTGTAACACTACGCACTACTACTAAAGGTATGCGTATTATCGATAAAAAAGGCATCGACGCGGTTCTTACAGAAATCCGTGCTCGTGGCGAAAAAGTTTAAGGAACTGAATCATGCGCGATAAGATCCGTTTAGTTTCAACTGCTGGTACTGGTTTTTTCTACACTACCGACAAGAACAAGCGTAACATGCCTGAAAAAATGGAAATCAAAAAATACGATCCTAAAGCTCGTAAACACGTGATTTTCAAAGAAGCTAAAATCAAGTAATTTTAGTTTTCAGAATATCAAAAACCCAGCCTCGGCTGGGTTTTTTGTTTTTAGCGTTTAGAAAATCTTAATAGGGCACAATAATCTAGCTTGGCTTGCTGTTTTATCTTGCTTAATTATCAATCTAAGCGTAAAATGCGCGCTCATTTCGGCTTATTAAATTTAATTCCTTGCCTTAAACCGACTGGCCGAAACGGTAGAAGGCTCTATTAACCGTAAGGAATATCCATGCGTCATTACGAAATCGTATTCATGGTTCACCCTGATCAGAGTGAGCAAGTACCTGGTATGATCGAACGTTATACTGGTTCTATCACTGAAGCTGGTGGTACTATCCACCGTCTTGAAGACTGGGGCCGTCGTCAATTGGCTTACCCAATCGACAAGCTTCACAAAGCTCATTATGTTCTTATGAACGTTGAAGCACCTACTGAAGTAATCAGCGAGCTAGAAACTACTTTCCGCTACAACGATGCAGTGCTTCGTAACTTAGTTATGCGTACTAAAGACGCTGTAACTGAAGCATCTCCTCTTGCGAAAGAAGAGAAGAAAGAAGCACCAGCTGCTTAATCGTTTTGAGTTCAAGCATGGCGCTTGCAGTTGAGACAAAAAGATGAGCCAACCGCTTAATCCTTATATGAATCAGCTGACACTATCTGGGGTTGTTTGTAAAACACCTAAATATAGTCAAAGCCCTGCTGGTATACCGCATTGTATTTTTGTTCTTGAACATAAATCGATGCAAGTTGAAGCAGACCTTAACCGTAATAGTTATGTCAGGCTTCAAGTTGTTGCCAGCGGCACGCCAATGCAACAACAAACTCAACAATTGCACGTTGGGCAACAAGTGCAAGTGACGGGGTTTTTAAACCGTCACGAGGGCCGAAACGGCTTAAGCCAATTGGTCTTGCATGCTCAACATATAGAAAGAATTTTTTGAGGAATTTTACTCATGGCACGTTATTTCAGACGTCGTAAGTTCTGCCGCTTCAAAGCGGAAGGCGTACAACAAATCGATTATAAAGATCTAGCTACTCTTAGAAACTATGTTACAGAAAGTGGCAAAATCGTACCTAGCCGTATCACAGGTACTAGCGCTAAATATCAGCGTCAGCTAGCAACTGCTATCAAGCGTGCTCGCTACTTAGCCCTTCTTCCATACACTGACTTACATAAGTAAGCAGCGGATTAACAGTTTTTAAAAGGTGTAGAGACATGCAAGTTATTCTACTAGACAAGATCGCAAACCTAGGTGGCCTAGGTGACCAGGTTGTAGTTAAATCTGGCTTCGCACGTAACTTCCTTTTCCCACAAGGTAAGGCAGTTCCTGCAACTAAAGCTAACATCGAAACTTTCGAAGCACGTCGTGCTGATTTAGAAGCTAAGATCGCTGAAGATCTAGCTGCTGCTCAAGCTCGCGCTGACAAGTTAGAAGCATTAGCTGAAGTTACACTAGTTTCTAAAGCTGGTGACGAAGGCAAGTTATTCGGTTCTATCGGTACTCGCGACATCGCTGAAGCTATTTCAGCTGTTGGCGTTGAAGTTGCTAAATCAGAAGTTCGTTTACCTCTAGGTACTATCCGTGAGACTGGCGAATTTGACGTAGCAATCGCAGTACACTCAGACGTATCGGCTACTATCAAAGTAATCGTTATCGCTGAAGCTTAATAGCAATATTAAGTAAAAAAAGCCGCACTTAGGTGCGGCTTTTTTGTGCCTGAAATTTATAAATTGTAGCATTTTGTACCGCTATTGCTTCTTCAGTTATCATCCAATAGTATTGGTTTCTATATTTTAAACAGACAAATACCAATCCTATAATCTTACCTATTTCACAAACATACGTTCTTTTTTCTTAATTTTATTTTTCTTATTAGTATAATCGAATGAGTAAAAGTAAATTGGTTAAAATTGACACTGACAGCGCTGTCATTTATATTGTGCTGGTTAAAAAGTATTAAGGGGTTGAGGTTGAAAAGTGCATTAGTACCACATGGAATAGGTAAACAGACAGGATTTACATTAGTAGAAATTCTTATCGTGATCGCTATTTTAGGGATTCTGTATAGCGTAGCACTGCCTGCTTACACTGAGCACATGCAACGTAGTCGCCGTGCTGATATTCAACAAGAGTTACTGCAATACAGCGCCAGTCTTGAACGAATTTATTCACGAAATGGCGGCTACCCCAATGCATTTGCAACTCAAAATACTGACTATTACACCCTTACTTACACAGCAACAGATAAAGTATCAGGTGCTGTAAGCGATTTTAAAAATCGTGGCTACAGTTTAAAAGCCGCTCCTAAATCGGGTTCGGCGCAAGCGAGTGATCGCTGTGGTGACTTAACCGTTAAACATGATGGTAGTTATAGCGCTTCATTTAGTGATTGCTGGGAGTAACACAATTGCGTCGAATTGCAGGGTTTACCTTAATTGAGTTAATGGTTGTGCTGAGTGTTATTGGCATTATGGCAGCCCTTGCTTTCCCGTCTTTTAGTCAGCAAATTTTGCAAGATCGCGTCGTAACTACTGCAAATCAATTAAATAGTGCTTATAAATTTGCACGCAGTGAAGCGGTCAAACGCGACAAACCTATTAACCTAGTTGTTAGTAATAATAGTTGGCAAGTGACCCTCAACGAGGGCGGCGTAGACACGGTTTTAAAAGAATTTTCGGTCACAAAAAGCGGCGTTGCCGTCAATTTAGTCGCATTGGCCATTAGTGCCAGTGGCGAAGTTGATAAACAAGCTGAAATTTTAGTGAAAGATGAGCACACAAATACCACTGATTACGTGATGTGTGTGCTTAAAAGTGGCCAAAACTGGTTAGTAGAAAATTCACAGCGAGGATGTGCATGAATAAGCAGGCAGGCTTTTCATTATTAGAAGTGATGATTTCAGTGGTGATCGCTGGCATCGCATTATTAGGCTTGGCGGCAGCGCAGCTAAAATCGCTGCAATATGCAACCAATAGTTTTGATTACACTGTGTCACTTATTCAAGGGCAAAATACCATTGAGCGTTTGTGGCCACGCATTTGTGAAATTCAAAAAACTAATACCGCACTTTTTCAAGACGCGACATTTAGAGCTTCGCTCGCGCCACAAGTTAGTGATTATCAGCTTACGATCCCAGCTACTTACAGTGATGATATGCAAGTTAATGTGGCTTGGGTTGATAAACGCATGACAGATAATGCAGAAAATCAAATTAGTCTAAATGCCAGTTTTCCTGATTTAACGGCGGTGTGCTCATGAATAAACACGTTCAGGGTTTTACCTTAGTTGAACTGATGGTGGCATTGGCTGCCGGCGCTTTTTTATTAGCGGGAGTGAGCTTGTCTTACTCGGCGATAAAAAGCACGATTGAAGTAAGTAAAGAGCTGGAAAACGCTCAAGAAGTGATTCGCTATACCAGTAAAGTATTCACCCGCAGCATAAAGCAGACACAACTAACACCGACCATCAGTGCAGATAAAAGCACGATTACCATTACTCAACCTAGCGGAGTGATTGCTTGTGATGGCTCTGCGACAACTGCGCAGGTGGTTGAAGTATATAGCTTAAATGGTAGCAACTTAATGTGTTCACTCGATGGTGCTGCCTCAGAGCGATTACTGACAGGAATCGAAGCTTTGTCATTTGATATCGCCGGTGAGCTTGTCACAGTCACTGTAAAGCCAAATGATTTACCAGCTCAGTTCGGTAATGGTATTAACATTGATATTGCCTTAACTAATGCAATATTAGTCAAAGCATACGGAGCTGGCAGTGTATAACAAGCAAAATGGTTTTACCCTAATTACAGTGTTGATCTTGACCAGTATGGCTAGCATAGTGGTGCTTAGTTCGCTACGTGAAAACGTTGTTCAAGAACGTTTAAGTGGCAACTTTCAAAAGAAATTAAACAGCCGCTTAATGGCTGAAAAAGGTGTGTTTGAACAAGCTAAGTTACTGCAACAAACCTTGAATGATGAAGGTGTATTAGCGGTTGAAGATTTGATCAGTAAAACCAGTAACGCATCGGGCTCTGGTGTTATTGCTGATGATGCCATTTTTAATGCCAGTTTAAGTCAAAACGCTGCTGGTGAGCTTGAAATTGCAAGCTTGGGGCAACGATTTGATGGTGACGCGCAAAGTAACTTAGTCGCCCGTTTTGCAGTACAAGGTGCGAAAGGTAGTTCTGTTTTCACTAATGCGATGGTGGGCTGTAAGGGAGTCGATTTATCGGGCAGTGGTAGTATCGACAGCTATGATTCGAGTAAAGGCAGCTACGAAGAAACAAAGTCGAATGATGGTGATGTTTCAACCATTGCTGGCGATTCAGATGTAGTGCTATCGGGTCATTCACCGATAAAGGGCGATGTAAAAGCGACCGGAGTTATTTACTTAAATGGCTCATCACCAATTATTGGTAATATCCATTCGAACTCCGGTGTTTATATCTCTCCTGGCAGTGGTTTACGTGTAGACGGTAATGTCTATACCCGTGGTTATTATACCCATCGTGGCGGGACTGTTTCGGGGGTTGTGCGAGCCAATGGTGATGCAAAAATGCAGTGGTCAACATTCATCACGAATAGCCAAGGCGAAGCGTTGGATATTATGTATGGCGGTTCAGGCGATTTTAAAGATACCAGCAATAACCAGCAAGATGGTGTGCATTATAGTGATCGTAAATTTAACGTGAACCCGAATGTTGAACCGGTAACTGTAGCCGATCCAGCTGCACCTGATTATGACCCTACAAACCCAGATACCAGTTGCGACCCGTTAATTTTGCCAGAGAAAATGACAGGCATCACAGATCAAGTAAGCAGTTACAGCTCTATTTCTGTAGGTCCTACGCAACAATTTAAGCTTAATACTGAAAAGGGCTATTTTAGTCGCGGTGGTAGCCAAGTTATTATGCCAAGCCTTGCTGATGTTTTCTTGTTTAACTCTAAAGCACAGAACCAAGCTAATGGTAGCAATAGCAAAGAGTATATTTTTGCTCTTGATAGACTCAAAATGACCAGTGACGGCAAAATGGAAGTTTCTGGTGGTGATGTTATTTTATTGATTGATGGTGACTTTTCGATGGCGGGGAGCACAACACTGACTATTAAAAAAGACAGTAGTTTAACTGTGTTATTAACCGGAAAAGTCAATATTGGCGCAGGCGCAAAAGTTATTACTGAGCAAGAAGGATTAACTACTAGTGGTCATCCGTCGTTATCATTCTACTCATCATTTAATGGTGTAAATGGCGTGCAATTTAGCGGTGCTGCGAATTTATATGCGGCTATTTATGCCCCTTTGACAACGGTGAAGCTATCGGGAAGTGGTGAGCTGTTTGGTAGTGTACGTGGCTCTACAATTACCGCAACAGGGGGCAGTGGTGCTCACTATGATGCGGGTTTATTACAAGTACAAAATGGCGGCACGCCTGCTTCTTCGGCACGTATCGTATTTTTAGGTTGGAGCTACAAAACCGCAGAAACAACTGAAGAAGAAAGCGAAGCATCACCTGCCGAATAACGTAAATCCCCAAATAAAATTGTGTAAGCTCAATTATTTGTAGCTTACACAAAAAAATTTAATTTCATTTAAACCTTTTGAATCCCTCCTTACGTCTAATACACTAAATTCACAACAATAATCATAAAGGACAACATCCAGGATGTTGATAGATGCAGAACAAGCGTTCGCCCAGCAAAGTGAGCATGCCTTGATAGAGCGCGTAAAAAGCGGTGATCAAGCAGCCTATGCAACACTTTATGAGTTGCATGTGAAGCGGGTTTATAGCCTTTGTTTGCGATTACTTGCGGACAAAGAGCACGCAGAAGATGCAACACAAGAAGTGTTTGTACAGTTGTGGCACAAAATCGCGAACTTTGATGGACGCTCACAATTTTCGACTTGGTTACACAGTGTTACTAGCAATATTGCGATTAGCTACATTCGCAAACATAAAAGCTGGTTTCAAAAAGTAGTGAGTTTTGAACAAAGCGGTATGGATGAGCAAAGCGCAGCAGATTGCGACGGCTTTAACGGCCTTGACAAATTAGTACTGAGACTACCTGAGCGAGCACGTATGGTGTTTGTACTTCATGCAATTGAAGGCTATCGCCATGAAGAGATAGCAAGCATGCTTGATATGGCAGTCGGTTCAAGTAAATCGCAATTTCACCGTGCAAGGCAGTTATTAAAAGAGTGGTATGAAAATGAGTAAGCCAGAATTTGAACAATTTTTAAATGACTCGCTTAACCATAAGCAAGATATTAGCCCAGACAAAGATCTCTGGCCCGGTGTTGAGCGAGCAATTGCAACAGGGCAACCAGAGCAAACTGAGAAGCCAAACCATGGCTGGAATAAACTCGCTGCAGTTGCCGCTTGTTGTATTGCCGCACTATTGACCGTACAGCTTTTTGTTGGCCAAGGTGAGCCAAATAGCATGATGGCAATGAGCGATTATTTTACTAAGCAAAAGCAAGGCTTGTTGGTGCAGTATCAAAATCAACCTGCGTTAACCGATAACTGGCAGCAGCAACTAAAAGAGTTAGAAGAAGCCGAAAGTGCCATTAAGCAAGCACTTGAGAATGAACCTGAAAACCCAGCTTTATTACAAATGCTGTCGCAGGTTTATCAGCAACAACTGGACTTAATTAACAAGGTGCATGCACCGAAGTGGCAAACGATTTAGGAGTGACAATTATGAAATTACTAGCCTTAACTTTAGGATTACTGCCACTGATGGCAATGGCAGGACAAACCATTAATGAACAAATTGATGTACCTGCAAATAAACGCATTTTTATTGAAAACCAACGTGGTGATGTACGCATTGAAGGGTGGGATAAACCACAACTTAAAATCGAAGGTGAGCTTGACGATAAAGCACAAGGCTATCGTTTAGAGGTTGAAGGCAGCCGTGTTGAATTTATCGTAAAAATGCCGCGTAACTTAGGTGGCTGGAATAGTGGTGACGGTTCTCGTTTAACCATTTACATGCCAAAAAGCAGTGAGCTTGAATTTGCTGGGGTGAATGTCACAGTTAGTGCTAAAGAGCTTGAAGCGGGCGCAGAGATTGATACCGTCAACGGTGATATCACAGTGCAAGATATTCGCGGCAACATGAGCTTTGAAACGGTTAATGGTGATGTGAATGCTCATGATTTAAGCGGTGATATTCGCTTTGAAACCGTTAATGGTGAAATTAACGATAAAAACTCACAAGGTGCTTTACGCTTTACTGCGGTGAATGGCGACATTAAGTCAAAAACCAAAGCACAAGATGTGCGTCTTGAAAACGTAAACGGTGATATCGACTTTGCTTTTGATGCAATTAAAAAGCTGCGCATTAATACCGTAAATGGTGAAGCTGAGGTTCACATCAACAAGCTGCTAGCAGATGCCAATATTCGTTTTGAATCAGTCAGTGGTGATGCAGAATTTTATTTCCCAGCTGATGTATCGGCAACGTTTGAGATTGAAGCTCACGCTAACGGTAAAATCGTTAATGAGCTTAGTGATGACAGAGCAACGAAGGCGAAATACGGCCCATCTAGCGACTTAGAATTTAGTATTAACGGTGGGGATGCTGATATAGAAATGGATACGATTAGCGGACGCATTGAACTTCGTAAACAGAAATAAAGATTACAGTTCACTCAATTACAATATTTCACTCAATTACAATAAAGCGGGAAGACTTCCCGCTCATACCAATCGTGTTAAGTTGTTGGTCTTAAATAGCGACAGATAAATGAAGTGATAACAAGGCAGAAATTTTGACATGTAGTTACTCTACTTTAGACATTTCTAACGCAGTTAGCGCTTTATTTAGCACGCTAGATTGACCAAATATTTAAGTCGATTGGTATTAACTATTTGCAGAGCCTTAGCAAGTAGATAGAATAGAGCCATTCAATTTTAGTTTTGTGATGTTATGGCCAAACCAGATAAGCAAGTCGATACGTTAAAAGTCCCTCCCCATTCAATAGAAGCTGAGCAATCTGTTTTAGGTGGTTTAATGCTTGATAATCAAGCGTTTGACCGTGTTGCTGAGTTAGTGGTTGCACAGGATTTTTATACCCGCACCCATAAGCTCATTTTTGAAGCAATGGTGAATCTTGCTGAAGGTGGTGATCCAATCGATTTGATCACTATTTCTGAGAGCTTAGAGAAAAACAATCAGTTAAGTAGTGTTGGTGGTTTCGCCTACCTTGCTGAAATTGCCAAGAACACGCCAAGTGCGGCGAACATTGATGCTTACGCGAATATCGTGCGAGAGCGCGCTGTTATTCGTGAAATGATTGGTGTTGCGAACGAAATTGCAGAAGCTGGTTTTAGCCCCGAGGGGCGAACTAGTCATGACCTGCTTGATTTTGCTGAAAGTAAAGTATTCAAAATTGCTGAGCAGCGTAGTAAAAGCACCGAAGGCCCACAAAACTTACACAGTATCTTAGAAAAAACCGTTGATAAGATTGAAGAGCTTTATCAGTCGCCACAAGATGGTGTGACGGGTGTAAGTACCGGCTATACCGATCTGGATAAAATGACGGCGGGTATGCAGCCTTCTGACCTTATCATTGTGGCGGCACGTCCATCGATGGGTAAAACAACCTTTGCGATGAACTTAGCCGAACACGCCGCTATGACCCAAGACAAGCCTGTACTTATTTACTCATTAGAGATGCCTTCAGAGCAAATCATGATGAGGATGCTGGCATCGCTAGGTCGTATTAACCAAACTAAGGTTCGTACCGGTCAGCTAGATGATGACGATTGGGCGCGCCTGTCGTCAACCATGGGCTTGTTGATGGAAAAAGGTAAGATGTATGTTGATGATGCATCGGGCCTAACACCAACAGATGTGCGTTCACGTGCACGTCGTATTGCCCGTGACCATGGCGGTATTAGTATGATCATGGTCGATTACTTGCAGCTAATGCGTGTGCCAAGCTTGTCGGATAACCGTACCTTAGAGATCGCTGAAATCTCTCGTTCATTAAAAGCACTGGCAAAAGAACTGCAGTGTCCGGTTATTGCACTATCGCAGCTTAACCGTACCCTAGAGCAACGTGCCGATAAACGCCCAATCAACTCCGACTTACGTGAATCAGGCTCAATCGAGCAGGATGCCGACTTAATCATGTTTATTTACCGTGATGAAGTATATAACGAAGACAGTGCAGAAAAAGGCGTGGCCGAAATCATCATAGGTAAGCAACGTAACGGCCCAATCGGTAAAGTACGTTTAACCTTCCAAGGTCAATTCTCGCGTTTTGATAACTACGCGGGTCCAGCTATGGACGACGAATACTAATGCGCTTAGCCATTGCCGAAATCAACCTACAAGCACTTGCTCATAATTTAGCGCAAGTGAAGCGCTTTGCGCCTGGTTGCAAAGTAATGGCGGTGCTTAAAGCCAATGCCTATGGCCATGGCTTAGTTAAAATTGCCCAATACCTAAATGATGCCGACGCATTTGCGGTTGCGCGAATAGACGAAGCGTTAGCGCTACGTGCAGGTGGACTGACAAAACCGATTGTACTGCTTGAGGGTTTTTTTCATCAAGATGATTTACCTATCTTGCTTGCCAATAACTTTCAAACCATTATTCATGATGAAAATCAGCTCGCAACGCTTGAAAACACAAGCCTTGATGCACCAATTGCATGCTGGTTAAAGGTGAATACTGGGATGCATCGACTGGGTATTGCGCCATCGCAATTTGAGTCTTTCTACAGTCGCTTAAAAGCAAGCCAGAATGCCCGTGATGACATTAAGTTAATGACGCATTTCTCGTGCGCCGATGACATCAATGATGAAAAAACCGCTCAGCAAATTGCCTTATTTGATTCACTGGCAGATGGCAAAAGTGAGCAGCATTGCCTTGCAAACTCTGCTGGTATTATTGCTTGGCCAAAAGGTCATGGTGAGTGGGTGCGTCCTGGCTTGATGCTTTATGGCGTATCGCCAATGCTTAATGGTGTAGGGCAGCAGCACGGACTGGAGCCTGTTATGCGTTTGACTACGCGAGTTATCGCGATACGCGATGTCGATGCCGATCAGTGTGTTGGCTATGGCGGACGCTGGCATAGCGATAAACCGACTAAGCTTGCGGTGGTTGCGATGGGCTATGGGGATGGTTATCCACGCCATGCCGAGCAGGGCACACCTGTGGTTATCAAATCACAACGCTATGGTATTGTTGGCAGTGTGGCGATGGACATGATCACGGTGGATATTGGTGATAACCGCGACAACATAAAAGTGGGTGATGAGGTGATCATGTGGGGGCCAGAGCTTCCCGTTGAAGAGATTGCCCAGTGCGCAACAACTATTCCTTACGAATTACTCTGTAATATCACCCCACGAGTCAGCTACGAGTATCAAGAGTAACTTTGTTACTCTTTAATAAAATACACGTCACTGAAACCCATTCGTGCGAATTCTTGGTCACGAAAGTTACGTACCGCCGCAGAGCCTTTTGAAGTCATTTCGACTTGTTGTTCCATCTTTAAGTAATTAGTTAAATCAATACCTTCAGCCGCTGCGATCGCATGGTACATATCGCGGTATTTATCTTTTGCAAAATTGATTTCGCGAGGCTGGTTTTTAAATTTGTAAGTGATGCGGCGTGCCATAATGAATCCTCAATGTTTATCGGGGCTGATTTTACACTAAAAAATAACCATAGCCATGACTTGTTAGTACAAGCGGGTTACAATGCAATACTTTTTAAAGACTCGGTAACTCATAATGAAACTTTCAGTAGAGATCAGTAAGTACCCACTACATCAAGACTACATTCCGTTTATCAAAGGTTTTATTGACCGTGTAAACAGTTATGAAGGGCTTAAAGTGATCACCAACACCTTATCTACTCAGATTTTTGGTGACTATGATTTAGTGATGTCTGTACTTAATACTGAAATCAAACGTTCTTATGAAGAGTTTGGTAAAGCTATTTTCGTCTGTAAATTCTTACATGGTGACTTGTCGCCTAGCGAAGACTAAAGCCAACAGTAGCGCGTGTTATGGAATTTTTAAGCGAAACCTTCTCAGGCTTTACTGCCATGTCGCATTGGGAATATATTGCCGTTGCTTTATCGGTGGCGTATTTGCTGTTAGCGATTAAAGAAAGCTTATGGTGTTGGCCTGCCGCGTTTGTAAGCACCTTTATTTATACCGTAATGTACTGGAATGGCGCACTGTTGATGGAGTCGCTACTTAATTTTTACTACATGTATATGGCGGTATATGGTTGGGTCGTTTGGCGCAGGGGCGTGGACAATAAAGATCATCTGCCCATTATTTCATGGTCGTTAAAGCGCCATGCGGTGATTTTGCTTGCCACCTCACTGGCCTCAGTTGCCATTGGTTTTGTGATGACCAATTACACTCACGCTGATTTTGCTTATCTAGACAGCTTTACCACCTGTTTTGCGGTGGTGACAACCTACCTTGTTGCCAAGAAGGTGCTGGAAAACTGGTTGTACTGGATTGTAATTGATGCAGCATCTATGTATCTGTACTTTGAAAAAGGGTATTACCCAACCTTAGTACTTTTCGTGTTTTACACCATTATGGCCGCATGGGGCTTTAAAACTTGGTATGAAGAATACGAGCAGCATCAGGCTAAGCCGCTTGCACAGCTATAGATGAAAACTGAGCAACAAATTCACGCGCTTTTTACGCGCTTCAACTCACGTTTAGTTATCACCTCAATCAGTCCACTGGTTGAGGGGTTAAGCAATGATAACTACCTAGTAAAAACAGCAAGCCAAGATTTTTTGGTTAAGCACTATCGCGACCACTGGCCGGCGATTGGTCTTGCAGCGCAAGCGCATTTTGCAAAGCAAAGCTGCTGCCCAGCCCCACTTTGGTTAGAACAAGCAACCGACACGGCTATTTTCGAATACGTGGCAGGTAGTATTGCCAGCGGTGAATTTTGTAGTAGCTTATTGCCCGACTTAGTTAATTTACACCGTTACCCTGTGCTAACCGAGCCGATGAATATTGCTTATGAAATTAACTACTACCAGCAAACAGCGCGATACCAGCAACACGCAGAGCTAATTAAGCAGTCACTGGCTTATATTGATAGTGCACCTAAAGACATGGGCTTTTGTCATAATGATTTAGTGAAAGAAAATATCATTGTGAATGAGACGGGTATGTTTTTAATCGACTTTGAATATGCCAAAAGCAACGATGTTTACTTTGACTTAGCTGCGCTGGTGGTGAGCTTTGCGTTAAATGATGAGCAGCAACTGGCGTTACTTAAACATTACCAAGCGTTAGTGTGCGAACATCACGAGTTTTACTTATCAGTTGAAAAGCTCGCGGCATTTCATGCGCTGTTTTTACTTTTATGTATTTGTTGGTATGAACAACGTGGTGCGATGGATAAAGTGGCGCCACTGCTAACACAGCTTAACCACTTCATAGAAAAAGCTAAAAATTAAAGACCGCCAATTCGCTCAGCAAGTTCTTTATATTTTTTTACATCTTCTTGTTCAAACAAAGGCTCCCCTTTGTCATCTTGTGATTTCGAGATCAGTAAATGTTCGCGAGCAAGGCGCTTTACGCGTTCAACTTTTACACCCAAAAATTCCGCGACTTGCTCTGTAGACATTAAACTCATGATCAAATTCCCCTTACATGGCAATACTGCCACCTTGTTATTAATTTTATTAAGTATACGTTAATACCTTGGTTCTGCACGAAAGTGAAGTGTTTTAATGCAAATTGCTGAATTTGTGTGCATATAAAGGCCTTGATGCTAGCATTTAGCGCAAGATGCCATTATCATTGCCGGGTTGTCATGCTGATATCGCGAGTCAGTATTGATAACGACAAATGTGCTCTCGTGGTGAAATGGATATCACGTGGCCCTCCGGAGGCTAAGTTGCAGGTTCGATCCCTGCCGAGAGCGCCATTTGGTCCCTTTCCTTTATTGATAGTATCTACTAACATTTCAAAAATGGTGACCTGAGTGTGACCAACTTAAAACTATTTTAATTTTTAGAGCTGTTAATTTCGTTACTTTTACATAATACAAGTTTATGGTGTATTTACATTTACGCATATCTACAGCTTTGTCCTTTCTAGCAATACTTCTCATCCTAAATATTTAATGACTTTGTTTTCTTAGTTGAAATATAGATTAACTTCAGACCTTATTTCTTTCGTTAAACCATCAACAGGATCTACTTACACTGTTATGTAAATATAAAATATATTGTATACAGTGATAATTTTATGTTACAAAACTGTTTCTCTTTCCGAGTTGGATAGAGAAAACAATAATTATCAAAGGTAAATTATGAAAATTAAAACATTAATTCTGGCGCTACCTATACTTGGAGCAAGCTCTTTAGCTCAATCAGCTAACCTGCAAGAGCGCTTGTTTACACCAAAAAATGCAGAAGTTGAGCGCACACATCATCACGGTGTAGATCACCAACATAATGAAAAAGCCCCTATAGCTGAGTTGCAAAAGCAGCCACAACAACTTAATCAATTTATGATGCGCAGCCAAGCCGCCGTTGTCAGTTGTGATTTAGCTGCGATGGCAAGTGCAAGCACTAGTGCAATTATCACTGAACTTAAGAGCCAAGGTACTAATTGCATTAATGAACTTTTTAGTGCG
>NZ_PNDF01000099.1:0-23286 GCF_005887195.1 Pseudoalteromonas sp. S1650
AAATCCCCTATCATACACTCTTTACATACACTAGTCTAATCCTTTCATACTGATTACAAGTCAGTTGCTCTACCAACTGAGCTAAGTCGGCACACTAAATCTGTGTGCTTGGCACGATATTGATGTTTAAATCATAAGTTAAACACCAATATACTAAATAATGGTGCCCAGAGGCGGAATCGAACCACCGACACGAGGATTTTCAATCCTCTGCTCTACCGACTGAGCTATCTGGGCGTGCGGCGTATTAAACGGGTTTTGCCTTCTCAAGTCAACTTTTTTTTGAGGATTCTAACTGTTTGCACAGTTTTCAATCAAGATTGCTGTTTTCAATAGTTTTTAGCTTATTTAACCAACAACTTTTATGCTTTTAAATTGACTCTCATCATAAAAGAGTTACCTCTGTTAAAAACGTGATGAATTTTTCTTCACAGATGGTAGGATTGTCTAAATATCAAGGAAATGTACCTAGCTGTAAAATTGTTGGAAAAGAACCATGCCAAGTAAATCGAATTCACCTGTAAAAGGCTTACTACCGCTTTTTATAATTACGAATCTCGTCATCACCCTGTTAGCGGTCGTTGCTTTTTCGTTTTATCCAACTAATGATGAAGCACCAGTAAAAGAGTTGCAGCCAAATTTAACGGCCATTCAAGTTTCAAATCAATTGCGTGCCCCCCTTGTTAGTGCTTTAACAATGCCTGGGCAAGATAAAGTAAAAGAAGTACTGGATTTAAGCTTACTTCTTAATACTGGCTTTGATTACTATTTATATAGATACGAGTTTAACGGTGATGTTTCTTTAGTTTATGCAAACAACAAAGAGCTTATTCAACCCACTAAAGTCAATCAACAACTAGCTGAAAAAACACTAATACATACTGTTCTTGAATTTAATGACCAGCCTGTTGGCGAGTTAATTGTGAAACAACACCCTATTGAGCAGCCTATTACACAATCTTCTGTGCTTTCAATCGGTCTTGCTGGCTTAACGCTTCTAGCTTTAATTATATTATCTTTTGCGCTGAGTATTTTTATCAATAAGCGTTTTAGTAAAAGCAGTTCATCGTTAAATAAAGAGCTAAAAGCTATTACTGACAATGCGGACTACCAAGGGCAAGTAACTGAAACCCTTGACTTTGGCCTAGACTCTGTCGCAAAGCATGTAAATCAATTACTTAAAAAAGTTGAATCAGCAATTACCGAGAACAAAGCAGCACAAGCTGATTTGCAAAAATTACAAAACAGCCTAGAGACAGAGGTACAAAACCGTACTCTCGCTCTTGAGCAAGCAACTCTAAAAGCTGAACAAGCAAACGAAACTAAAACCACTTTCTTGGCTACCATGAGCCATGAGATTCGCACCCCAATGAACGGTGTTATTGGCACAATTGATTTACTTCGCCAAACAGAGCTTGATGGGGCGCAACATAGACTAAGTACAATTATTCGTGATTCTGCATTTTCGTTATTAGGGATATTAGATGACATTCTCGATTTCTCGAAAATCGAAGCGGGTAAATTAAATATCGATAACATTCCTTTTTCAGTATCTGACACGATTGAAGAAGTTGCCCGTGTTTTATCATCGGTTGCCAAAAAGCGTGACCTTGAACTAGAGCTCGCTATTGCGCCCGATATCCCAACAAACCTAATTGGCGACACGGTACGAGTTCGCCAAGTACTTTACAATCTATGTAGTAATGCAATTAAGTTCACTAGCACAGACGACAAGCAAAAAGGTCATGTAAAAATTTCGGTGGAGGTTGCACAAAACACCACTGATCACTACACATTACGCTTTAGTGTATTAGATAACGGTAAAGGGATGACGCAAGCGCAGCTTCGCGAAATATTTAATCCATTTATTCAAGCTGAAGGGTCAATAACCCGCGAATACGGTGGCACAGGGTTAGGTTTATCGATTTGTAAAAGCTTAACCGAACTAATGTTGGGTACAATTTCTGTAACCAGTGACTTAGGTATTGGCAGTGAGTTTGTCGTTGAATTACCTTTTAGTACGCAAGGTAAAGTTGATTATGCTCACAAACAAGTCATGAAAGATCAAAGAGTTGTTGTGGTCTCTAATCATGACGGTCGAAAAAAATTACTGACACGTTATTTATCATTTATGGGGGCAACACCAGTTATCGCCCAAAACAATGAGCAGATTGAAGTTGAGCAGGACCGAAAAGAGCTGATTTGGATCCTTGATGGGATCGAAACCATGGAAGATATTAACTATATCTTACGTCGCTTACTTTACACTTTAGAAGATAATAATCAGCAAGTTATCGTCTTAAGTAGATTAGATGAAGCTGCCGTAAATCATAAGAATATTTTTTATCTAAATGCAGTACCATTATGTAAGTCAAACTTTATGATGTCACTTCTCGTGGCAGCTGGATTACATAAGCCTAAACAAATTTCTTCTACCAAATCATTTAACGACTACCTAAGTGTTGATAAGGCTCGTGAAGAAAACAAGTTAGTACTTCTTGTTGAAGATAACGTGCTAAATCAGCAAGTGCTGACCGATCAGCTACATCTACTAGGCTATGGTGTTGAAATGGCTGAAAATGGTGAGAAAGGTTTAGAAGCATGGCGTGAAGGTAAGCACTCTATTATTTTAACTGATTTACACATGCCAAAAATGTCTGGTTACGATATGGTAGAAAAAATACGCCATGAAGCATCGCAACTTGAAGATATCAACGCCCAGCCTTATGTAATTGCTATAACAGCTAATGCGCTTAAAGGTGAAAAAGAGCGTTGTTTAAGCATAGGCATGAACGATTACATTACAAAACCTGTTGAGCTAAATGTGCTTGAAGGAACACTTCATAAATGTGCTTATAAAGCAAACCCAGAAGCTGCAAAATTGGAAAGTAAAAAACTTACAACACCAATTGATATGGATGTGCTAGGTAAATATGTCAATGATGAAGCGAAGAAGCTACGTTTCTTTAAGATGTATTTAGAACAGAGTAATCAACTCAGTAAAGAGGTAAACGCTGGGGTTATAGAATATGATTTAGATAAAATTATTACTTCTTGCCATCAGCTAAAGTCAATTTCGAAAACCATAGGAGCAATGAAGGTTGCTGAGCTTGCCGCTGGATTTGAACAAACCTGCAAAGAAGGCGAGCCTACAAGCGACGAATTAATTGCACTTAGAGATAGTTTCGAAATTGAATACTCTAAGGTGGCTCAGTTCTTAAAAGAACAAATTAACAAAGCCGAACAAGAAGCTGAATAATACAGATCAAAAAGGGCCATTACGGCCCTTTTTACTTTTGATTATGCGCTTATTTTTCTGGTGGACGGTAGCCTTCTATTTCTACGTCTTTACCTTCAAATAAGAAACCCACCATTTGCTCTTCTAAAAAAGCACGGTGCTCTGGGTCCATCATGTTCAGGTGTTTTTCGTTGATCAGCATTGTTTGCTTGTGTTGCCATTGGCCCCACGCTTCTTTACTGATGTTGTTGAAAATCTTTTCACCAAGCTCACCTGGGTATAGTTGGAAGCCTAAGCCTTCAGCTTCTTTTTGTAACTTTTGACAAAATACTGTACGTGCCATAATTGCTCTCTACTCTTATTGCGTGATGCTATTGTAATCTATTGCGCTTAATTGTTTAACCAGCTTTTTCGTTGGTGCAGCAAGACCAACCTCAACAGACTCATCAAGCGGATACCAAACCAGTTGTCGTTCATTAATGAGATCTGGAATGCTCGGCAAGGTTAAAACATGTGGATTGATGGTTAGCTCAAAATGCGAAAATACATGGGTAAAGGCTTCAAGTGCCTGCGTATTGCTTGATAGACCATGCTGAGCTAAAAATGATTCGAGCTCAGCTTGCTCGCTAAACTCAAAAAAGCCAAATAAACCACCCCATATTCCTGAGCTTGGGCGCTTTTCCATAAGTACTTTATTGTCGCAGGCTAGAATGAGCTGATGGCATGACTTTTTCGGTACAGCTTTTTTAGGCTTTGAATGCGGGAACTCTTTTACTTTACCTTCTTTAAAAGCAAGGCATTTACTATTCAAAGGACAAGGCTCACAGTCAAACTTACTACGTGAACAAAGGCTTGCACCTAAATCCATCATTGCCTGATTAAACTCAGTAACCGACTCTTTAGGCGTTAATTGCGATGATAATGACCAAAGTTGATTTTCGACCTTTTTCACTCCGTACCAGCCTTCAACCATAAAAAAGCG
Source organism: Pseudoalteromonas sp. S1650 (assembly GCF_005887195.1). Taxonomy (NCBI): domain Bacteria; kingdom Pseudomonadati; phylum Pseudomonadota; class Gammaproteobacteria; order Alteromonadales; family Pseudoalteromonadaceae; genus Pseudoalteromonas; species Pseudoalteromonas sp. S1650. The sequence goes on from NZ_PNDF01000099.1 coordinate 4,221, forward strand.
TGCTAGCACTCGTTTAACATTGCCATCTAAAATTGGATGATGTTGACCAAGCGATAAAGACAAAATTGCCCCTGCCGTTGAACGACCAATACCCGGCAAGTCCATTACTTCTTCAAGCGTAGTTGGAAACTCACCTTGGTAGTTATCACGGACTATTTTTGCCGTTTTATGTAAGTTACGCGCTCGGGCGTAGTAGCCAAGGCCAGTCCAATGGTGTAACACCTGATCTTCATCGGCATTAGCAAGCGCAATAATGTCAGGAAAGCTTTGCATAAACTTTTCAAAGTATGGAATAACAGTCACCACTTGAGTCTGCTGTAGCATGACCTCAGAGATCCATACCTTATAAGGGGTTTTATTTAACTGCCAAGGGAGAGTTTTACGGCCGTGAAGGTGGTACCAGTCAACCACTTGGTTTGCAAACCAAGTTGACTCCTTATTGCTTAAATTCAAAATAACATCTTTACTTGCTGAAGCTCATTGCGGCCAAGTCTATTGCAGTTGGTTAGGCCAAGCAAGTCGAACAGCCCCTACTTTGCCTAAATAGTTAGCATATGGCTGCAATATTAATCTCATAAGATAAACAAGCCCAGACTATTGTACTCAAGGCGCAGGTCAGGGATAATACGCACCCTTTTTCTATCGTCAGTATTTTTATCAGGCCAAAATATATGAGTGACTCAAGTAACCCAAACCTCGAGCAAGCAAAGCAAGAGGGTAAATATATCCGCACGATTCGTAGTTTCGTAAAGCGCGAAGGTCGCCTCACAAAAGGCCAAGCGGCAGCCATCGAGAAGTGTTGGCCAACGATGGGCCTTGAGCATAAAAATGGCATGCTAAACCTAAAAGAAGTGTTTGGTAACGATAACGATGTGGTACTAGAAATCGGTTTTGGTATGGGTAAATCGCTAGTCGAAATGGCTAAAAACGCACCAGAGCTTAACTTCATCGGTATTGAAGTTCACCGCCCAGGTGTAGGTGCCTGTTTAATGGATGCCGATGAAGCTGGTGTAACAAACTTACGCGTATTCGAACACGATGCAGTTGAAGTTCTAGCTGATTGTATTGCCGATGAAAGCTTATCTAAGCTGCAATTATTCTTCCCTGATCCATGGCATAAAAAACGTCACCATAAGCGTCGTATCGTACAACCAGAGTTTGCGCAAAAGTTACGTAGCAAATTAAAAATTGGCGGTGTTTTCCATATGGCGACTGACTGGGAAAATTATGCTGAGCATATGCTTGAAGTAATGCAAGTTGCTGAAGGTTACAAAAACCAGTCAGAAACTAACGATTACGTTCCTCGCCCAGATTCACGTCCACTGACAAAATTTGAGCAGCGCGGTCACCGTTTAGGTCACGGCGTATGGGATCTAATGTTTGAGCGTACTAAGTAACAAAAGGTAAAGCAGCATGAGTAAGTTAACCAACCCAAGTTTATTATTGCTTCGAAATGAAGACGAACTTGTTGGACAATCGATTTTAGTGGTTAACTTTGAGCAAGATGGCTTCTTACGCGAACTTAAAACGCTAAACCCTGACGCAAAAATTACTGCGTTCAGTTATAACCACGCAAATGCCATGTATGCTAGCAAAATTGCCGGTGTACATGCTGTGGTTAGCCACACTATTCCAGATAATAACTACGATTTAGTTATCTATTATTACCCAAAAGCTAAGCCCGAAGCACAAATGTGCCTCGAAAACATTCGTGCTGTTTGTCATCAAGACGCGCAACTATTTGTGGTAGGTGAAAATAAAAGCGGTGTTAAATCAGCAGAGAAACAACTAAAAGATCACTGTGGTTTTAGTAACAAAATCGATAGTGCCAAGCACTGTATTTTGTATTTATTCTCTGAGCTTACGCTAAACGATAACTTTGCTATCGGTCGTTATCATAAGCAATTTCAAGTGAAAGCCGGCGATATTGAATTTACGGCGATTAGTGTGCCGGGCGTATTTAACCACGGTGCGCTTGATGTAGGTACCGCGGTACTTCTAAATAATGCGCCAAGTATTAGCAAGGGTAAAGTGCTCGACTTTGCATGTGGCGCAGGCATTATTGCTACTTATTTAGGAAAAAAGCAGCCTGAGCTTGAGTTTGTATGTAGCGATGTAAGTGCTCTTGCTACTTACGCCACAGAGCAAACACTTGCATTAAATAACCTTAAAGGCCAAGCGGTATTAAGTGATGGCTTATCTGATATTAATGGTAAATTCGACTTAATCATCAGTAACCCACCTTTCCACACCGGTATTGCCACTGATTACACCATTGCCGAGGCATTTCTTAGCTCTGCAAAGCAACACTTGAGTAAGCAAGGTAAACTGACCATAGTTGCAAACAGCTTCTTAAAATACCCACCTATTTTAGAAGCGCAATTTGGCCAATACAGTACCGATTTCAAAAATACAAAATTTGCAGTTTACTCAGCTAAATAAAAGTTGAGTAAATAGCTTATTCGTAGCAAAAATATTTTTTAAAATATTTAGTTACTTTTAAATGTCTTTGCTAGACTAAACTCTTACTAATAAAATAAAAATTTAGGCTTTCTATAGCGCATGTCAATTTTATCGGCACAAACGAGTATTCGTAAGGCATTAACTAATGCGGTTATGCTTGTTACTGCGTTGTGCTTGTCTTTGTCTATCTCTATTTCGACCTACCTAGATGTAAAAGAACAAAAAGCCTTAATTGTCGATAAAATAACTATTCTATCTGAAATTATTGCATATAACGCCCAGGTCACAGTGTTATTTGATGATAACGAAACTGAAACAGAGCGCCTAAAATCTTTCGAGACAGTGCCGCTCATTAAAAACATTCACATATACGCAATTGACGAATTATCGAATGAGCCTGTTTTTTTCAGCAGCTTTAACGCCAATAGAACTCCGCCAGTTCCTATCAAAGTAAACAGTATCAGCGATCTGTCTGAGCCAAAGTTTAAAGATGATGTAATAGAATTAATAAAACCAATCAAATATGAAGGAGAAGTGATTGGCTATGCCTATGTTCGTGGTGGCTTAGATAGGCTCAATCAGTATATTAACCGTAAAATCTTTATTGATATTTTACTAACCCTATTTGTTTTAGTGTTGGTGTATTTTGTTGCTCTGCGTATTCAAAAACGTATTGCGAACCCAATTGATGAACTGAGTAACTTGCTTCAAGATGTGTCAAAAAACCATAACTATGATACTCGCGCACAAAAAACTAATGTCGATGAAATTAATCAGCTTTCTAGCAGCTTAAATATCATGCTTGCCCGAACCCAAAAGCAAATCGAGCGCCACGAAAAAGACAAACAAGAAATAAAACAGCTTAACCAAAGTCTTGAAGAGAAAGTAAATCAACGTACTATTGCCTTGCGTGAGGCTAACCAAGAACTACTCAATACACTTGAGCGTATGCATCAATACCAAAATCAAATAGTAGAAAATGAAAAAATGGCCTCTTTAGGGCAAATGGTTGCAGGTGTAGCCCATGAGGTAAATACACCTATCGGCTTAGGTATTACGGGTTCAACTTTGCTGCGTGACAAGCTGGCAGAAATCAACGCGCAGTTTGAGCAAAAAACACTCACCTCAGCACATTTAAAACGCTTTATAACTGATGGCATTGAAAATCTAGATCTTATCTATCGCAACTTAAACCGAGCCGCAGAGCTAGTCTCAAGCTTTAAGAAAGTGGCAGTTAATCAAGATGTCGAAATAACCACTAACGTAAACTTATATAATTTATTAAATGATGTGATTATGTCGATGCGCTCAGAAATACAATATCGCAACCCTAAAATCACGATTAACTGCAATAATGACTTTAGTATTGAGACTAAATCGGGACCATTACAGCAGGTGTTACAGCAGTTATTGAGTAACTCTGTGATCCATGGTTTTAGCGACGAGCTTGATAACGAGATCACCTTTAACGTTGAGCGCAATGAAAGCAGCTTTATTATTCACTATTTCGATAATGGCGTTGGTGTTGAAAAGACGATTCGAAAACGTATTTTCGACCCATTTGTGACAACCAAACGAGGCGAAGGTGGAAGTGGACTAGGTATGCATTTAGTTTATAACCTGGTAACCCAAGCCTTAGGCGGTACAATAATTCACGATGAGTTAAATACCGAGGGTGCTCATTTTATTATTACTCTGCCCTTATCTGAAGGTAATGCATGATGAAAATCATATGTTGCCTTTTTGCTTTTGTTATATACGCCACCCCGAGTTTTGCAAAATCACCAGAACAAGTAAAATCGGCGTTTTTATATCAAATTGCTAAGTTCACTAAGTTTACTGAAAGCATGGATCCTCCACCTATTTCTTTCTGTTTTTATAATGTAGAAACAGGGCCTGGGTCGTTCCTAAAGGACAAAAGTGAACTGCAAATTAACAAAAAACCTATCAACGTTATTTTAGTGAAAAAAACTCAGCAAATTTCTGAACTTTCTCAGATTTGTGATATCACATACATTGATGAAACATTAGAAAATGATATACTTCCACTTTGGACCGATACAATTTCATTAAATACTTTAACGATAGGTGAAAGTATTCGCTTTTTAGAGAAAGGCGGAATAGCCTCTCTGGTTCAAGAAGGAAATAAAATCCGACTGTATATCAATAAGCAGCACGTATTGCAGCATAACTTTAAAGTGCAATCTCGATTGTTAGCTATGGCTAAGTTTTATCCAAATTGATTTTACTTGTTAACAATTGGATCTAATCCTATAATCTCTAGTATTCGGTTTTGCTTGATAATACCGAATTTTTGTAAATAAAATTTCCGAAAAGGTTAATATACAATGCAAACGCCAGTCATTCTGATCGTAGAGGATGAAGACGTAACTCGACTAAACCTCGTTAGTTTATTTGAAGCCGAAGGTTACAAAGTTATTGAAGCCATTGATGGCGATGATATGCATGACAAGCTTACAAATAATGATGATGTGAACCTTGTAGTTATGGATATCAACCTACCAGGTAAAAACGGGCTTATTTTAGCGCGTGAATTACGTCAAAAACGTAATGTTGGTTTAATTTTCTTAACAGGTCGTGACAACGACGTTGATCGCATTTTAGGTCTTGAAATTGGTGCTGATGATTACATCACAAAACCATTCAACCCTCGCGAATTAACTATTCGTGCTCGTAACCTTATTTCGCGCACAGCATTAGGTGGCGAAGAAGCGAATATCGAAACAAATGGTGTTATTACATTTAACGGTTGGGAACTTGATGAAAACAGCCGTTGTTTAACATCTCCAAGTGGCGACGCTAAGCGTTTACCTAAAGGTGAATACCGCGCACTTCGTTTAATGCTCGATTCACCGGGCCGTATTTTCAGCCGTGAGCAATTAATTAAGCACATGACTGGCCGTGAGCTTCGCGCAAATGACCGCACTGTAGACGTAACCATTCGTCGTATCAGAAAACACTTTGAAAGCGATAACAGCACCTCTGAGCTGATCAGCACCATCCATGGTGAAGGCTATCGTTTCATTGGTAAAATCGACAGCTAATTAGAATTAATCTTCTAACTGTTGTAAGAATAATTGGAGGGCGTCACGCCCTTCATTTATTTTAACTGCAAGTTCATCAAGCCACTGTTGTAACTCTTCACTACTTTCTTCAAGCGCGCCGTGTTCCATCTTCTTAGCATGTAACTGCACATCGTTTAAGCCCACAGAGCCAGCTGCACCTTTCAATTTATGCGCCACCGATTTGTATTCTTCTCTATCATCTTCAGCTAACGCATCTGCTAGCTCAGTTTGATACTGAGGGTTTAACTTATTAAATAACTCACAGCTACGATTAAAAATAACCAGCCCCATTGAGCCTACAAAGTCTTCGATGGTTTCTATATCGAGAAGCTCAACACGTATACCCGATAAGTCTTTTTCCGTCACGGCTTTAATTGGCTCAGGCTGACAATTTTGTTGCTGTTTGATATCAAATAGCTCGCCGAGCATTTTATCGAGTTTTGTGGTGTTGATAGGCTTAGCGAGTGCACCTTGAATATTAATACCCGCAAGTTCTTCTTCGGCACTACGCACGTTGGCAGTCAAGGCAACGATTGGCAGCTTATCAAAGTGCTCATCATCACGAATTTGACGAGCAACTTCATCACCATTGATGTCTGGTAATTGCATATCAAGTAAAACGAGGTCTAAGTCATCTTCTGTGTAGACAAACGACAGCGCATCTTCACCAGTTTCAGCCCAAATAACTTCGTGGCCACGCTGCTCAAGTAAGTTGGTAGCAATCTCAGCATTTAGCGGCACATCTTCAACTAAAAGAATATTTAAGCTGCGTACCGCATAACTTTGCTCAGCTGGCGCAATACAAAGCTTAAGGGGAATTTCGACAACAAAAACACTGCCCTCACCTTCAGTACTGCTGACATTGATTTCACCTTTCATCGCAGTAACAAGTGCTTTAGTTACTGCAAGACCAATCCCTGAACCAATTGCATTGGTGCCTTTGATATCTGGTGCCTTATAGTACATGTCAAAAATACGGTGCAGCTGCTCTTGAGGAATGCCTTGACCGGTGTCGCTTACACGCATCACTAACCAAGGCCCATCAGCGCGATTCTCACGGCGACATTCAAGCTCAACATGACCCTGTTGGGTGAACTTAACCGCATTATTGATAAGATTCCAAACAACTTGACGTAAACGAGTCGGATCAAGTGACGCATAAACGTCTAACGTACCTTTGCGTTTAATATTGAACTCAAGCCCCTTTTGCTCAGCAATTAAGCCTGCAAAGTTCACCACATCATTTATAAAGTCGGCCACATTGACTGAGTCAGCAACAATATCAAGCTGCTCACGATCAATTTTATCCAAGTCGATAATATCGTTAAATATATTGCCAAGGGTTTCGGCACTTGAGAATACCGTGTTACACCAACTACGTTGTTGTTTATCAAGTTCTGTATCTAGCAACATGCGGGTTAAACCCACTATACCGTTAAGCGGTGTTCTTAGTTCATGACTTAGAGTCGCAATGAATTTACCTTTATCTTTGTAAGCCGCTTCAAGGGCCTGAGCCGCCTCTTTACGGCTGGTGATATCACGGCCAAAGGCAAGTAAACCTATGTACTCACCTTTTTCATTAATAAAGGGTAACTTACGCATCTCAAACCAACGCTTTTCACCATTAACAGGGTATTCAACGTCAAGTGTAAGCGCTTGGTGAGTTTGAGATACTTTTTTGTCAGTGCGAAGTACTTCTGGTAAATAATCACTTGGATAGATTTCTTCGACACTCTTGCCGATTAACTCATCGCTGCTTTTACCAATCACTTGTTCGAACATTTTATTACAGCCAGCAAACACACCATTGTTGTCGCGGTAATAAAACAAATCGGGAGATGAGTCGACAATAGAGCGTAATAACATGCCTTGTTGAGCTAGTTCTTGTTGAGTTTTCTTACGCTCAGCAATTTCGCGTCTTAGTTCTTCTATTGCTCTGTGCTTAGCATGAAACGCCATTTTACGTTCATCAATCTCTTCGTTTAAGCGACTGATATTGTCTTTTAGTGTTTGATTGAGCAGTTTTTCTTGTTTGGTTGCGCTATCTAGATAACTATAAGATGCTTCTAACTGGCGAATAGAATTGAGCAGCACTGTTATTAATATCGGCGATACTACTGCGGTAAAAAACAACACAGCTAAAACATCAACTAAAGTTACCGTACCGACTGCTACATAATAAAACATGCACGATAAAATCAGCGACATGACCAGTAATAAGGCGTAACAGGCAGCGGCAGTTTTAAACTCACCGTACTTAGAAATAAAACTTGAGAGTGTGCGAGCCCAGGGACTCAAAGAAGAATCAATCATATATTAAAGCTTAGGCACATAATCGAAAAAAAACAGCATAGTTAATTTTATCACTATTCCTTTAGAAATATTCATATTGTGCGATAAACATAGAATTTTTTCATCAACGCCGCTTTTTTATATTTTTTCATGTAAAATACCGCGCTTTAATAATTGCAAAGAATGAGTATTACCATGCAAACCACAATGCCAGATATTGCTGATACGGCTCCCGCCTTACAAACAGGTAAATTAGACTGGGTTGGCATGGGCGAAATTGAACTTCCTTTCATTTTTGAAACTCGCAATATTGCCCCTGTAAACGTAATTGCCAAGGCACGCGCTTTTGTAAACTTGCATAAAGAAGACGCCAAAGGCATTCATATGTCGCGTCTATTTTTAGCCCTTGATACCTTATCAACCGAGCAGCAAGTTAATCCACAAACTCTCAAGCAAGCACTTGATGCCTTTATTAGCAGCCATGATGATTTAAGTGACCAAGCACAAATCGAATTTAAGTTTGAGCTACCACTGCGCCGAAAATCTTTATTAAGTGGCAAAGTAGGTTGGAAAAACTACCCGATTCATCTGATCGCTAAGATCAACCAAGGCATTGTAAGCTTTGAGTTAATGGTTGATGTCACTTACTCGTCAACTTGCCCATGTTCAGCGGCTCTTGCTCGTCAATTAATTCAAAATGCCTTTAGCGAAAAGTTTGCAGAGCAAAATGTTGATAAGCAAACTGTTTTAGAATGGCTAGGCACAACTGACGGGATTGTAGCTACACCACACTCACAGCGTTCAATCGCCAACGTGAAAGTAAAACTCGACAGCCAAATTGACAGCTTTGATGTGGTTGGCTTAATTGATGCTTTAGAAGCTGAGCTAAAAACGCCAGTACAAGCGGCGGTTAAACGTGAAGATGAGCAAGAGTTTGCCCGCTTAAATGGTCAAAACCTCATGTTCTGCGAAGATGCTGCACGTAAAATTAAAGGCTTACTTGAACAGCATAACTACGCAGATTACTGGCTACAAATAAACCACTACGAATCACTTCATGCCCATGACGCGGTAGCAATCGCAGTTAAAGGGGTTGCTGGCGGATACACGGCTTAAAAATTTCGGGTAGCTCCATACAGTTAGGCACGCTAATTGCTAATAGTTTTCAGTGTCAATTTGTTGTTGTGGAGTTACCGTATGGAATTCGCTTTATTATCAATTTTAGTATTAGTCGTCGTAGCCTCTGTTGTTGCGTCAAAGTTTACCGATGAAGGCGGAAACCCTTACCCTTTCACTCGTAAGCAAACTGTTTTTACGCAAGTTGAGAGTGCTTTTTTACACCTGCTAGAACGTGCTGTAGGTGACCAGTACAAAATCGTCAGCCGTGTTAAACTGATTGATTTAATCGACTGTAAGCAAGGCTTATCTGTCAAAGCTAAACGTGCTGCAATGGCTAAAGCCAAAAACAAACAGTTAGATTACGTGCTTATCGACAAGGACAAACTTAGCATTGTTGCCGCTGTTGATTTAGTAAATAACACCAACCGCGACGGCCATAAAGCACAACGTGACTGGTTTGTCAGTGGCGCGTTAGAAGCGGCAGGCATTCCGCATATTCGTATGAAAGTAAAATCAGGCTATCAACCAAGAGAAGTGCGTGACGCTATCATGTTTAAACTTGGTAAACCTGCAGCAGCACCGGCAAGACCTGCACGCAATCGAGTAACTAAACCAGCAGTACTATCACCATCACAAGCAAAAGCACACTCAACGGCGCTTGCAGAAATATAGTCCGTCATAATATTGGCAAAAGCAGACTTTAAGGTCTGCTTTTTTGTTTGTTTTAGACATTTTTAGGTATAATCACCCTATTCAACCTAAGGAATCAAATATTATGCACGTTGGTATTATTGGCGCGATGGAGCCAGAAGTAAAAATCTTACGCGAAGCAATGGTAAACCCAAGCATCATGACTAAAGCTGGTTTTACCTTTTACACCGGTGAATTAGCGGGTAACACTGTTACTTTAGTTCAATCTGGTATTGGTAAAGTAGCTTCTGCAGTAGCAACGACACTACTAATCGACAACTTCAGCCCAGATTGTGTGATCAACACAGGTTCTGCAGGTGGTTTTGAGCCATCGCTAAATGTAGGTGATGTCGTTATTTCTTCAGAAGTTCGTCACCACGATGTAGACGTTACTGCATTCGGTTACGAAATCGGCCAAGTACCACAAATGCCAGCGGGCTTTACTGCGCACCCTAAATTGATTGAAGCGGCAGAGCAAAGCGTAAGCCAAATCAGCGATGTCAAAACCATGATTGGCCTAATTTGTACTGGTGATTCATTCATGTGTGACCCGGTAAGAATTGAAAAAACACGCGCAGAATTTCCAACTATGCTTGCAGTAGAAATGGAAGGTGCAGCAATTGCACAAGCTTGTCACGTGCTAGAAACACCATTTGTTGTTATTCGTTCAATGTCTGACATTGCTGGCAAAGAATCGCCGCAATCATTTGAAGAGTATATCGAAACTGCATCTATCAACTCATCTAAAATGGTTGTTGCTCTTTTAGAGAAGCTAACATCGGTGAGTTTATAAGGTGATTGCAAATATTGTTCAAAACCATTTGGACATTATTGTATTTTTTGTAGCGCTCTTAGCTGAGCGCTTCTTTCCTTTGGTTAGTTGGTATCATCCTAATACCTTTTTAAGCGTTATTTTCTCTGCCCTCAACGATCGTTTATACAACCCAACGAATCCTAAAAGCTATCAATATTTAGCCTCAACTTTGGCTTTTACACTCACTATTTTAGTGATAGTGACATTAGTTGTGCTGTTTTTAGAGTTTGCTTTTTATCCTGAGTTATTAAGCGGCTTAATTTTATATTTGTTACTCAGTAGCCGCGCGCAAGAGAAGAAATCATTACGTATTGCCAGATTGCTCAAGCTCAACCAAAAAGCGACTGCTAGAGAGCTACTCTCGAGCCTTGTTGCCCGTGATGTATCACGTTTATCGGCTTCTGGAATTTGTAAAGCAACCATGGAGTCACTGGTGTTACAAAGTGCGCGGCATTATTTTGCCGTTATATTCTTTTATCTACTTGGCGGCGCTATCCTTGCTTTAGTTTATCGCTTACTGACATTAATTCATCAAGCATGGCGAAAAAACCAAAAACCCAACAACCCATTTTTGGCTCCCATTGCTAAGTTACTATTTGTATTGGAGTGGTTACCCACTCGATTAGTTGCATTAACCATTGCAGCAACCAATGCCAGCAAACAATGTATTCATTACATTAAGCACTATGGCAGACATTTTTATCAAACCAATACGGGTTGGCTGTTAAGTGTTACATCGGCTGCTCTACAAGTGCAATTAGGCGGCCCTGCCCTTTACCAAGGTGAGCGCTTTAATAAAATGCGTGTTGGTACCGATCGCCTACCAGATGCCGATGATATTCCCGCTTTAGTGAATCGCTTAAATCAAGCGAAAGCATTTTGGTTACTACTTATCATCGCCATTGAAGTGGCTACGCTGTTTATTAACTAAAAAAAGGCACAAAAAAACCAGCCGCAGCTGGTTTTTATTCTGTTAGCTTATTTAAGCTAAGGTGATTTTAGCAAACTTACGTTTACCTACTTGGTAAATCTGTGTAGTGCCTTTAGCAACTTCAAGCTTAGTATCCGTTACTTTTTCTTCACCATTAATCTTTACAGCGCCTTGTTTAATCATACGCATTGCTTCTGACGTACTAGCTACAAGGTTCGCTTCTTTTAATAGATTAGTGATAAACACAGTGTCTTCAGCAATTGTTACTGTTACTTCAGGGATCTCATCTGGTAATGCATTCTTTTGGAAACGCTTGATGAAATCTTGATGAGCACCTTCGGCTGCTTCTTCGCTGTGGAAACGTGCAATCATTTCTTTGGCAAGCTCAATCTTAATGTCGCGCGGGTTTGCACCATCTGCAACACGTTGTTTAAGCGCTGCAATCTCTTCGATAGATAATGCACTTAATAAGTCATAGTAACGCCACATTAGCTCATCACTAATAGACATCACTTTACCAAACATGTCGTTAGGCTCATCAGTAATACCAATGTAATTACCTAATGACTTAGACATTTTCTGAACGCCATCAGTACCTTCAAGCAGTGGCATCATAAGTACTGTTTGTGGCTTTTGACCTTCGTCTTTTTGTAATTCACGACCCATTAATAGGTTAAAGCGTTGGTCTGTACCGCCAAGCTCAACATCAGCTTCTAATGCAACTGAGTCCCAACCCTGTACCAGTGGATATAAAAATTCGTGGATAGCAATTGATTGACCGCTGGCATAACGCTTTTTAAAGTCATCACGTTCTAGCATACGTGCTACTGTTTGACGCGCAGCCAGTTTAATCATACCTGCTGCACCTAAGTTCTCCATCCAAGTAGAGTTGAATGCAACTGTAGTTTTAGCAGGATCAAGAATCTTAAATACTTGCTCTTTATAGGTTTCAGCATTAGCTAATACATCTTCACGCGTTAACGGTTTACGCGTTACGTTTTTACCCGTCGGATCACCAATCATACCGGTGAAGTCACCGATCAAGAAAATCACTTCATGACCTAGGTCTTGGAAGGTTTTCATTTTGTTGATAAGAACTGTGTGACCTAAATGCAGATCAGGCGCAGTTGGATCGAAACCCGCTTTGATCTTAAGTTTCTTACCAGACTTTAGCTTTTCGACTAATTCGTCTTCAATTAATATCTCTTCTGCACCGCGTTTTATCTCAGCTAGAGCGGTTTGTAAATCCACTGTGTATTACTCCAAAAATTCAGCTACCGGGGCGTGGTGGCCTGTCAGGGTTATAAATATAGAGCTAAAAACTTTAAAATTTAGCTAGTTAGCACCAAAAAGCGACACTAGAAAAAAGCCTAACTTAAATAGTTTAAGAAACAGCCCTGAAGGCAGCGCGCATGATTGTTCTTTATACCGCGTTATTGCAATTTAATGAAGGGACTTTAGTTAACTAATGTAGATTTAGTTTAACCATAGACATCTGCTGCAATTTTAAACAAAAAAGTTTAACGCGCAGGCCAATTCTAGCGTAAAATAGCGCCAGTTTAAATCTACAAAACACTGGTATTTGCTCTATTTTAGGTATATCCTGCGATATTAGTATTTAAATTTCTTGACAGCAGAAAAGGCACGATATGGTTCACGTAGTGCACAAACTTCCCAAAAAACACAAACTGCTTATTCTCGGTTTGGTTTCTGCTATTGTCGGCTTGGCGTTATTGCCTTCTGAAAAAGCCACCGCATCAAAGGACAACAGTGCAAACGCACTTGAAATTGGCAAACGCTACGAATTACAAGTTAAAGTTGATGATAACGAAAAACTAACTGAGCTTAATTCGGAGCAAGCAGCAGCAAAACTTCCAGAATACGAGCTTATCGACCATGAAGTACGTAATGGCGATAATTTAGCACTTATCTTTAAACGTGCGGGTTTCTCAGCGCAAACATTACACAAACTAGTTAATACCAACGCTGAAACTCGTAAGTTAACAAAAATTCACCCAGGCGAAATCTTAAGCTTTGCAACCGCTGAAGATGGCTCTTTAGCGCAGCTTCGTTATGTGATCTCAAAAACAGATACCTTATACGTTACATTAAATGACGAAGGTAACTACGACACTTCTATCGATAGCAAAGAAATCGAAACGCTAAGTAAATCTGCAGGCGGCGAGATCTCTAATAGCTTTTGGACATCAGGCATTGCCGCTGGCTTAAGCGAGCGTCAAATTATGAATTTTGCTGACATCTTTGGTTGGGATGTCGACTTTGCTAATGACATTCGTAAAGGTGACCAATTTGGTCTTATTTACGAAGCTCACTATGTTGATGGTGAATACATTGGCGACGGTAAAATTATTGCCGCAGAGTTTATTAACCAAGGCGAGCGTTACACTGCTATTCGCCATACCGATGGTAACTTCTATACGCCTGAAGGCCGCAGCATGAAAAAAGCTTTCTTACGTGCGCCAGTTAACTTTAAGTATATTAGTTCGAGCTTTAACCCACGTCGTTTACACCCAGTGACCAAAACGGTAAAACCACATAACGGTATCGATTACGCAGCGCGTACAGGTACACCTGTTGTGTCATCAGGTAATGGTAAAGTGATTAGAGCAGGCTACAGTAAATACAATGGTAACTATGTATTTATTAGCCATGGCACACAATATGTAACTAAGTACTTACACTTAGACAAAAAGATGGTTAGAACTGGTCAGAAAGTGAAGCAAGGCCAAAAGATTGGTACGGTTGGTGCGACAGGTCGTGTAACGGGCCCACACTTACACTATGAATTCTTAGTAAACGGTGTACACCGTAATCCGAAAACAGTCAAACTACCTAAATCAGAGCCTTTACCGCGCGATGAGTTAGCTAAGTTTAAACCGATTGCTGATAACTTCTTAGCGCAATTACAACGTAACCGTGAGTTACAATTGGCGTTAAATAAGTAGTTAAGTAAACATATGAAAGCCGCTTCAATTGAAGTGGCTTTTTTGTGCCAAATAAACCCGGCTAAAACTATTATAGACTTTACTAAAATGAGTACTGATGGCACTGCGGTTTAATACAACTATTACCTTAAAAGAACATAGATAAGTTGAATAATCAGCGAAATCATCACCAGTGGCCAAATGTACTTTGCATACTTTGTCGCGCCATCAAGCCCCATTCTAGACTGATACTTTTCAAGTAGCGGTATCAGAATAACCAAGGCAACAAAAAGGCATAATAAGATAATAAAAACATTCATGGCGGCTTCCTTACACAACTATCATTTAACTACAATTTCTTTAGGGTGACCCTAGTCTATAGGCAAAAAAAAGCGCAGTAAAATAACTGCGCCAGTCGGTTGGAAGTAAATCGACTTAGCCAACAATCGCTAACAGAATACCTGCTGCAACGGCACTTCCTAATACCCCTGCTACGTTTGGTCCCATGGCATGCATTAACAAGAAGTTATGCGGGTTGCTTTCAAGGCCGACCTTATTAACCACCCGTGCTGCCATTGGTACCGCTGACACACCTGCTGCGCCTACTAAAGGGTTGATTGGCGATTTAGAGATCTTATTCAGACCTTTTGCCATAAACACCCCTGACGCTGTACCAATTGCAAAGGCCAATGCACCTAACACCAAAATACCGATTGTTTCTACGGTTAAGAACTTATCGGCCGCAAGCTTTGAGCCTACCGCTAAGCCTAAGAAAATGGTGGTAATGTTGATGATTTCGTTTTGTGCACTATTGCTTAAACGATCAACCACGCCCGATTCACGCATCAAGTTACCTAGGCAGAACATGCCCACAAGCGGCGTTGCTGCAGGTAAAAACAAGATGGTTAAACTAAGCACCATTAACGGAAAAACAATTTTCTCTTTCTTCGATACTGTACGAAGTTGCGGCATTTGAATTTCGCGCTCTTCTTGCGTTGTTAGTGCGCGCATAATTGGCGGCTGAATAATTGGCACAAGTGCCATGTATGAATACGCCGCTACTGCTATTGCACCAAGTAAATCAGGCGCCAACTTAGATGCTAAAAAAATAGCCGTTGGACCATCAGCCCCACCAATAATGGCAATGGCCGATGCATCTTGAAGTGTAAACTCAAAACCAGGAATAAAGTTAAGTAGTATTGCACCAAATAAAGTAGCAAAAATACCAAACTGCGCAGCCGCGCCTAACAGCAACATACGCGGATTTGCTATCAAGGCACTAAAGTCTGTAAGCGCCCCCACGCCCATAAAGATCAAAAGTGGGAACACCCCAGAGTCAATCCCTATGTGATACACGTAATAAAGCAAACCACCCGGTTCAGATAACCCGGCTACAGGAATATTAGTTAAAATAGCCCCAAAGCCGATAGGTAATAACAATAATGGCTCAAATTTACGGGCGATTGCGAGATATAATAACCCGCAACCTACCGCAATCATTATTAATGCAGGAAAGGTAAAGTTAGCAATACCTGTCGCATGCCAGAGGTTTAAAACACCATCCATCCTCTGTCTCCTATGCTAGCGCGATTAGCGCATCGCCAGTGGCAACAGAGTCGCCCTCTGCTACTAATACTTCAGCTATTGTACCTGAGTGTGCGGCGCGAACTTCTGTTTCCATTTTCATTGCTTCCATTATGATAACCACATCACCTTCATTTACTGTTTGGCCAGCTTTTACTTTCACTTTGAAAATATTGCCTGCTAACGGCGCGTTTAAGGTTTCGCTAACAGACGCTGAGGCAGATTGAGGAATTAACTCACTGTCTTTTAGAGTTACTTCTTTTAGTTCACCACCTTGCGCTACAACGACATCGTAAACTTTACCGTCAACTTTAACGCTGTATTGCTCTGCTTTTGCAGGACTTGAAGCGGCTGGTTTGCTTTCTGACTTAGCAACTTCACCCGTTGGAATTGCTTCAAACGCATCAGGGTTGTTACGGTTTTTAATAAACTTAAGGCCAATTTGAGGGAATAATGCGTAAGTAAGCACATCATCAATCACGTCATCAGCAAGCTCTAAACCTTGCTCTTTAGCTTCACTTAATAACTCTGCTTCAAGCTTCTCAAGTTCAGGCTCAAGCTTATCAGCAGGACGGCAAGTGATTGCTTCAGCGCCATCTAGTACACGTTCTTGCAGCTCTTTATTCATTGGCGCTGGTGTTGCACCATACTCGCCTTTAAGCACACCCGCAGTTTCTTTCGTGATGGTTTTATATCGCTCGCCAGTCAACACATTAAGTACCGCTTGAGTACCAACAATTTGCGAGGTTGGTGTAACGAGTGGAATGTAACCTAAGTCTTCGCGAACACGCGGGATCTCAAGTAATACTTGATCAAGTTTATCAGCAGCACCTTGCTCTTTAAGCTGATTTTCCATATTAGTTAACATGCCGCCCGGCACTTGCGCTAATAAGATACGTCCATCAACGCCTTTAAGGCTGCCTTCAAATGCAGCATATTTCTTGCGTACGTCACGGAAGTAAGCAGCAATTTCTTCTAATTGGTTTAAATCAAGGCCTGTATCTCGCTCAGTGCCTTCTACAATTGAAACGATGGTTTCTGTGGCGCTATGACCATAGGTCATACTCATTGACGAAATAGCCGTATCAAGCATATCGATACCTGCATCGATCGCTTTTTGATAAGTTGCAGTGCTTAAACCTGTGGTTGCGTGGCATTGCATCGCAATAGGAATAGACACAGTTTCTTTTAAACCTTTGATCAACTGTTCACAATCATAAGGCTTTAATAAACCTGCCATATCTTTGATACAAATTGAATGACAACCAAGATCTTCTAGTTGTTTTGCAAGCTCAAGCCACATATCAAGCGTGTGGACTGGGCTTACTGTGTACGAAATAGTACCTTGGGCATGAGCACCTACTTTAACAGCAGCTTTAATGGCAGTTTCAAGGTTACGCACATCGTTCATCGCATCGAAAATACGGAAAACATCAACACCGTTTTTGTGGGCACGCTCAACAAACTTTTCGACTACATCATCAGCATAATGACGGTAACCTAGGAGATTCTGTCCGCGTAGTAGCATTTGTTGCTTAGTGTTTGGCATTGCCGCTTTTAGCTCGCGAATACGTTGCCAAGGATCTTCACCTAAATAACGGATACACGAGTCAAACGTCGCACCACCCCATGATTCAATTGACCAATAACCCGCATTATCGAGTTTTTCTGCCATGGGTAGCATGTCGTCTAAGCGCATACGCGTTGCCAAAAGAGACTGGTGTGCGTCACGCAATACTAATTCGGTTAGTTTTAATTTAGCCATGTTTAAGCTGCCCCGTTATTTTTGTTTATTTCGAAATTGAGCAATTGCAGCGCTGATTGCTGCAATATGTGCCTGTGGCACACCCTGTTGAGGTTGAATTTTTGCTGTACGCGTAGGTTCTGCAATTGCAGGATCATCAAATCGACCCACTACCTTTGACATTAAAGTGACTGCTGAAATCAAAATAGTCAGAAAAACAAACACGCCTACCATGCCTGTCACCATCAAACTGGCCGCAGTGGTGAGTAATCCACCTATATCCATACGACTCCCCTCGCTTACTTAAAATAAAAAGTTATTTTTGTTAAATAATTATGCACCAATAATAACAAACAAAATTCATTTGTATAGCACCATTGTAAATTGGTAAAACCAATTAAATTTAAAATAACATGACGTACATATAATTAACACCCCACTATTTATGCATTTAAAGCCCTGCTATAGATGATATAAATAATCAATATAGCCAGTCTTTATATGCTGAACTATTAATTAATAGCAACAAAATGGCTAAAAACCACACACAACAAGGTGTTAGAGGTAGCCAACCCAAATAAAGTTAAATTGGTCTTACCATTTATTGGTGCATTATCTCTTTTTCTCATGCATCTCAATATGAAAAAATATCACTATGAATAAGTTACATGCTTACTCGTAAAAGTTACCAAATGATGAACCCTCTAAAGAACAACAAAAACACACAACCCATTGAAATATATAAAATAAAAGTTCTGGCACAGAACTCGCTTCAGTTACATCGAACTTAAGAAAATTTAAATAGCCAAGGAGACCACTATGTTACGCTGGACAATTACTTTTCTAGTTATCGCGTTAATCGCAGCAGTGTTAGGTTTTGGCGGTATCGCAGGAGCCGCTGCAGGCATCGCTAAGATTATCTTTTTTATATTTTTAGTATTACTTGTTATTTCGCTGGTATCAGGAGCACTTAGAGGCAACGTCCCTAAGTAGTTAAAAGCAGATAACCACTTACTTTATTTTTAAATTTACAAGGAATTTCATTATGAAAAATTCAACTTTAAAAGCCGCAACTATCGCCCTATTTTCAGGTCTTTTCATCATGGGTTGTGAAGACAACTCTGCTGAAGACGCAGGTGAGCGTATTGACGAAGCAATTACTGATACACAAAATGCAGTTGAAGATGCATGTGAAGAAGTAAAAGAAGGTGTTAACGCAGAAGAAACTAACTGCTAATAGCACACCTTACTTAAGAAAAGCGGCCAAGTGCCTAATGCCAGTCAGTTAAGAGCTGACTGGCATTTTCTTTTATAGGGATATTTATTAGGTTTCCTTCTTACCACCCTTGGATAATGCCTGTCTGGTAGCCTATCGGGTAAGATTACCAACCTAAGAGT